>DAIOVK010000039.1:0-13015 GCA_036759045.1 Kapaibacterium sp. (SeqCode)
TTTCTTTTACACAAAAATTTGATAAGAATTATGTCATCTCCATTTAAATAAAGCACTTGCTTTGTCTGGGGGTTCGGAATGACAAAACAATCAATTAACAATTAATCACTTATCACTTATCATTAACAATTAACAATTAACAATTACAAATTATACATTTCCTCTATTAAATATGAGTACTTTCTTTCAACTATATGTCGTTTTACACTTAATTTTGGTGTAAGTTCACCGTTTTCTATGCTAAAAGGAGCAGAGAGCAAGGAGAATTTGCGAACTTTTTCGTATTTAGCCAAATCTTTTTGTAAGCGGTCCATATCATTTTTTATTAGCTTAATTACTTTTTCGTTAGTAATTAATTCATTTACAGAGTGATACTGAATATTGAAGTTATCGGCAACTTTTTTCAGTTGCTCAAAATCCGGGGTAATAAGAGCAGTGCAATACTCACGGCTATCGCCTATTAAAATACACTGTTCAATATAGGGACTTTGGCCAAGCAAGTTCTCAATAGGTTGAGGAGCTATGTTTTTCCCACCGCTACTGACGAAAATGTATTTTTTCCTGTCAGTAATTTTCAAATTTCCTTTTTCTGTAATGAAACCGACATCGCCGGTATAGAGCCAGCCATCTTCATCAATGGCATTGCGGGTTGCCTCAACATCTCCCCAGTATCCTTTCATAATGCTGGGTCCACGTGCTAAAATCTCGCCGTCTTCTGCAATTTTCAATTCAACGCTTGGAAGTGGCTTTCCGACAGTACCGATTTCTTCCTCACCAACGCAATTAATACTTACAATTGGTGATGCTTCTGTTAAGCCATATCCTTCATTTACAGGGAAGCCAAGAGCAAAGAAAAATTCACAAACCTCCTGAGATAGCGGAGCGCCACCAGAAACAAACCTAACGTGATTAATTCCAATTTTCTCGCGTAGCTTTGAAAAAACCAATTTATCAGCTAATTTGTATTGCGCAGAAAGAGTAATAGAACTTTTCCCCTCAAATTTCATTTTTACATATTTATGCCCAATATCTGCCGCCCAGTAAAAGACCTTTTTCTTCATTGGACTTTCTTTTTCAATATTACTATATATCTTTTTCTTCATCATTTCAAGGAGACGTGGCACAGTAGTAACTAAAGTCGGCTTTATTTCAGACAGATTCGCTGCTATAGTCTCAACTCCCTCTGCAAGGGCAATTGTGCTTCCGGCACTTAACGCAGCATAGTAACCAGATGTCCTTTCGTAAGAATGGCAGTAAGGAAGATAAGATAAAAATGAATCTTTGTCATTGATATTAAAAATGGAAACAGCATCTGTTACGTTTGAGATAATATTTCTGTGAGTAAGCATCACACCTTTGGGATTGCCAGTTGTTCCACTTGTGTAAATCAATGTTAATACATCGTCTGGTTTTATTTTATTTACAGATTCTTCAATAATGCTTCTCCTGTCTTTATGGCTGCGAATTTCTGCTCCCAGTTCGATTATGTAATCCATAGATTTAACTGCAACATCCTGTTCGCTAAAATCTTTATTCATTACTATAATATGTCGCAAAGAACTTAAATTCTCCTTAAACTCAAGTGCTTTTTTAAGCTGAAAATTGTTTGATACAACAATAGCTGAAACTTGACAATCTGAGAAAATAAATTCTTCCTGTTTTGAAGTCAAAGTTGAAAAAACTGGAACATCAATAGCACCAATGGAAGCAATAGCCAAATCAGTAATCACCCATTCGAGCCGGTTTTCCGCAACCAATCCAATCCTGTCGCCTGCACGGATACCGAGATTCAGAAGTCCCAAGCTCATACATTCGACTTTTTCCCTTAGCTCTAAGTGGTTTATTCCCTCATACTTTCCATCTTTTTTAAGCATAAATGCGTTCTTTGTGTCTTTGTATTTATCGCATATATATAAGAACATTTCTGGTATAGTTGTAAAGTTCATATTTTCCCAAACAAAATCAATTTTAAAAAGAATATAAAATTTTAATAAATTAAATACTTAAAATATAATTTTTTTTTTTAAATTACAAGTAAAAATGAAATTATTTTCAAAGGAGATAATTGATGCAAAAATCATTTAAGCAAAGAAGCGATGTAGAAAAGTTCTTAAAAACCAGACATAGCAAAATAATTAAAGAAATCTCAGACAAAGATACTTCCTTGCTAATTGATGACCCATTGGAAAATGATATGATTTTGAATATGGGACCTCAGCACCCTGCAACTCACGGCGTTTTAAGGGTTGTATTGCGGCTTAATGGCGAAACTATAATCAAATGCGTTCCGGAACTTGGCTACCTTCACAGAGGTTATGAAAAATTAGCTGAAAACGTAACTTATCACGAATTTATTCCTCATACAGACAGATTAGATTACCTTGCTCCTATGTCTAACAACGTTGGAATTGCACTTGCTATTGAAAATTCACTCGGAATTGAAGCTCCGGCGAGGGCTCAATGGATTAGGACTCTTGTTTCAGAGCTTGCAAGGATTTCTTCTCATCTTATGGCAATGGGTTCTACATGTATGGACGTTGGGGCCCTTACTATGCTGCTTTGGACTTTCACTGAGCGCGAAAAACTCTATGACATTTTTGAACTGATTTGCGGAGCCCGTTTCACTACAAGCTATACCCGCATTGGTGGAGTAGCTCAGGATATTGACGATAATACACTTAATAAAATTAAGGAATGGGCTGAGCAATTCCCCGGAGAATTAAAATATTTCGAGGGGTTAGTGCATAAAAACAGAATTTTCGTTGATAGAATTGCTGGCGTTGGCATAATGCCACCAGATAAAGCTATTCAACTCGGTTTGACTGGTCCTACTCTTCGCGGCTCTGGTATTCCACGCGATTTAAGACGCGATACTCCTTATTTGGTTTATGACAAATTGGATTTCGATGTCATTACATTTAACGATTGCGACGTATGGTCACGCTATATGGTTAGAATTCAGGAGATGAAAGAAAGTTTGAAAATGATTTTTCAAATTTTAGAACAAATGCCAAAAGGTGCTGTTCATTTGAAAAGCCCAAAAACTGTTCTTCCACGCAAGAAACAAGTATATACCAAAATGGAAGAACTAATAAATGATTTTATGTTAATCAATTTTGGTGCAATGCCAGTTAAGGGCGAGTGCTATACAGCAATAGAAGGTCCTAAGGGCGAACTCGGTTTCTTCATCGTTTCTGATGGTACGGGCTACCCTTGGAAATTAAAAATCCGTTCTTCTTCTACTTCAAATCTACAGGGAATTCAATTTATGGCAGAAGGTTCAATGATTGCTGATATGGTTGCGATTATCGGCTCAATTGACCCGATTATGGGCGAAGCAGACAAGTAGGGGTTGATTCGTTGATAGTATGGCTATAAGAGTAAATGTCAACCAAAGGATTAACCCGAGGGCTGATAAATCATTTGTAATATTCGAACTCCAGACCCCTTGAATTTTTTATTTCGTATATTTCAAAAAGAGAGATTAAATTTTTAAAAGAGCATTAACATAAGTCATTAGTAATTGGTCATTAGTAGTTAGAAACTAATAACCAATTACTAATTACGTATGAATAATAAAAGAATATTTGCTAAATGCGAAATTATTCTTTACGAGTAAAATCTCCGAGCTCCTTTATTTTCTATACGGGGTCTGGAGTTCTGAAATTGTTCATGTAAAATATAAAAATAAGATTAATCTGCAGGATATGTAAGTTGGCAGTTTGAATTTACATAAATCCAATATCCCATTCCAACCTGTAAATTTCCAATTGTATTTATACCATAAACAGGAGAAAAGAAATTTCCGAAAATGTCTTTAACAATAATGAGATTTTGCAGAATATTAGCAAAAGCAAGCTGAGGCGTAATTTCATTGTTTTTTAAATATGAAATCAAATTCCAGCCATTGCTTAAAGATATAGTTTCCATTTCCGGATATATATTCCAACCGTTTAAATTCAGTTCAAAATCATTATAAGCAAAAACAGTATATCCACGATTGTAATCCCAGTTTAAAATTGTGTTGATATTATACTCAGGTATGTATATTTGTCCGCTGTTATTCTTTATAATTTTTATATTTTGGGTATTACCTTCGAACATATCTTCAATAGATGTATTTTCCGGAATAATATTTATAGATACAGCATTCCAGCCAGCAGCGATGTTTAATGTCATACTGGCAGGTAAAACAGGTTGAAGTGCTTCGACTGCATCTAAATCAAAACCAGCACCAAACACATTTGGCAAACCATTGTTATCATCAACGATTTTGATATATCTTGCAGTTGTTAAATTTCCCTGTTGTAAGTCGAATTCAGTAGTCCCTAAGCCAGTACCGAGAAGCGTCCAAGGGCCATAAGGAGAATTACCTGCATAACAGGAATACCCTTCTGCAGCTTCATCGCTTTCGTAAACTTTAATATCATTCCCTGTGTTGTTGTTGACAGGATATTGCATATCAATTACGCACCAGCCATTTTTTCCAATTGAGTAGCCGTTCATATCAGGAGCAGACAAGGAATAGTAAGTATTTCCCGGGTCATTGGAATTATTGTTAGGAATTCTAGAACTAACGAATTTATGACCAAATTGGGATATAGCCGGTGTTAGTGTGAAATCTGTAATTGTATTGGAGTTTGCAGTAACACTAATGTTATCTATTGTTTGTGTTTCATAGCCATTTGCTTTGATGGTAATTGAATAAGTTCCGGGAAGGAGATATTTGAAATAAGCACCGGCACTATTTGCGTAAGCAGGATAGTAGCTATTTACAAAAACCATAGCATCATTAATTGGCTTTCCGGTAACAGCATCCGTAACTGTTCCGGAAACACCGAATTCTGCTTCTTCCAACATTGTGAGCATAGCAGATTTATTCGCCTGGTAATAGTAATTAATCTGAGTACCCGCCGGCTGCTTATTATTTGAAATTTCCATAGTGTAGCTCATAGTTCCCATAAAGCCATAAGCAGCATCATCAGTTGCACCGTTAACGATATACATTTGTGACCCCTGCTGAACTAATAAATTGGAGTAACCGGAAGACGAGGCGTAAAGGTTTGCCAAATTTGTATGGTGAGTATTGTCGGGCGTTGCGTCGTAGCGATATCCCCAAAGATAGAGTATATTTTGAGTACCGCTGTGGTAAGTGATATGAATAACAGCCGGATTGCTAACCACACACTCACGCAATGCTTTCGTTTCCACTTGAGAAAAAGCATCGGGAGAGCCACCTTCTGCATCCCACATATATCCGCAATCGCGGTTTACATCTATTCCGTTGTTATTGTATCGGGACATATTTACTCTACCATCTGGATTTACCATTACATATAACAGAATCTGGCGGTTATTTATTAAATAAGTATATAAAGAATCAGTTCCATAACCAATGCACATTTCACGGGCTAAACGAATAAGATTTTCTGGTCCACCAACTTCATCGCCGTGTATCCCTCCGTCAAAAATTACGGTTGGTTCAAATTCTGTTTCGCTTACATTATCGCTAATTTTGAGTGCTGCAAGCTGACGATTTCCAAGAGAAGTTCCAAAGTTGATTTTCACACAAATATCAGGAAAAGCATTCACCAAACTATCCATTAGTGCAATGATTTGAGCATAACTGTGATATTCATCTCGCTGTAGCCAGAAATCCTGATAGTATTCAATTAAATTCGATTTTAATATTTCGTGCCTTAAATTTGCTGCTCTGACTTGCTCTAGTTCTGAAGGTATTAAATACAATATTCCATAGCCAAGCATACGGTATAAATCGCCATTTAAGCGCATCTCTTGTAATAATGCAAATTCTTCCTGATTGTCAAAGTAAACTTTAACTTCCATTTCGTTTGGGCGCCAGTTAGCAATGGAAACCGATACATTTATCAGTAGTATGATTATTAAGAATAGCTTTTTCATATCTTTTTTTGTTTTATTTAAAAATTTAATTTACTTTTTTTTAAAATAAAAATCCAATTTTTTTTATTTAATATGTCGTTTTTGTATTAATGACATCTTTGCATTTATCTGTCATTCTGTCGTATGTCAGAATTCATCTTACTTTTTGGTTATTTAAAAAATACTAATGACTAATAACCAATGACCTATAAAAACTATTTTAAAGATGGATTCTGACATTCGTCAGAATGACGCTTAAGTGATGTCATCTTCATTTAAATAAAGCACTTGCTTTATTAGGGGATTCAGAATAACACAAACTATAAGTTCGTTTAAAGAATAATAATAAATAGGGACTCTTAATAATTAATAATTAAT
The DNA here is from genome assembly GCA_036759045.1 of Kapaibacterium sp. (SeqCode). Classification (GTDB taxonomy): domain Bacteria; phylum Bacteroidota; class Ignavibacteria; order Kapaibacteriales; family UBA2268; genus JAAYJM01. Next base: position 6,280 of record DAIOVK010000039.1, read on the forward strand.
AATTAATAATTAATAATTAATAATTATCTGGTGGATTTTTTGGAAGAATTATGCTAAAATTACTACCTTTTTCAAGTTCACTTTCGACAGTTATTTTGCCATTATTTTTTTCGATAAATTCCTTGCAAAGAATGAGTCCTAAGCCAGTACCTCTTTCTTCATTAGTTCCACGCTTGGATTGATGTGAATCAATACGGAAAAGTCTGCTAACTTCTTCTTCGCTCATTCCAGTTCCATTATCTTTAACTGAAATTTTTACAAAGTTAATTAAGTCTTCTGAATAAACAACTATTTTCCCATTAGGATAAGTGAATTTGATTGCATTAGAAATTAGGTTCCTGATAACAGTTGAAAACATATCAGCATCAACAAAAGCGATTTCTGTTGGAGGAATATTTAACTCAAAAGAGATATTTTTTTGCTTAAAACTCATTTCTAATACATTAAATACATTTTCAATTAAAACATTAATATAGAAAATATTTGGCTGATGGACTATTCTACCGGTTTGGATACGGGACCAGTTCAGAAGATTTTCCAAAAGATTATAAAGATTTTTTGCAGAAGTATTAATATCATTAATAAAAGAAAGAATTTCTTCTTTATTAAGAGAATCGAACATAGAAATTAACAGTTCAGAAATATTGAGAAAAATCGACAGAGGATTCTTTATATCGTGAGCGATAATAGAGAAGAATTTATCTTTGGTAGCGACGAGTTCTTTCAATTGCTTTTCAGATTCCATTAAACTTCTTTCCGCTACTCTCCTTTGCTCAACTTCTTCAAGTGCCTGGTCACGCATAACTTTATAGCTTTTAATTCTCATTGCAAGTTCAGTTACGTCTTTTACTGAGAAAACTGCAGTTTTTGTTTCTTCATCTATACCGGGTCCGGAGTTTATTGTAATATAAAAAACTTTCTTTTCATCAGAAGAGGCAATGGAGTAAAATAATTCTTTATGGAACTGTGGAGAAAAAATCACAGGAGGACCTCCACCGAATATACTGTCAATTCTGCTTCTGTAGATAAATCGATTAAAATTAGGATAATATGTAAATAAGCTATTACCAATAATATCGTTTTTATTTATTTTTGTCCAGTCTTCAAGATGAGTATTCCAGAACAAAACTTTGTAATCTTTATCAATAATACATATACCAATGGGAACATTATCAAAGATGGAATACTTATTTAAAACTGAGTTATCATTCATTTTAGTTACCTTGGAATTGATTTTTCAGGAATTGGTCAACAAGTTCTAAGAAAACATAAGACGATTCAACTTCGAGCAACAGGATAAAATCACCGATAATTTCTAATTCTTCTATAACAAATCGAGTTTGAGCAAGAAGATGTGCAGATTCAGTCATTGAAGCATAATAAGATAGCAAATTACTTAGAATTCCTTCCTGATAGCTTGGAATAGAATAGTTTAAAGGAAGACTTAATGTATTACTGATAGTTCCGACTAATGAATTGAGGACGATATTCCCTATTTCAGAAAGAGTAGCAACCTTGATTTCGTCCATATCATCATCTCCGGTTGTATCATCGGTAAACAGAGCAACTAATTTAGCAGCGCTATCAGTAGGAAAAATCAGTTTTGCTGTACCAACAAGGAGTCCCTTAAAGTTTAAATTTACTGAAGAAAGCTCATCTTCAGAGTTGTGGCTAATTATATTTATAATTTTATCTACTTTGGTAAACTCAACATACGGCACCTGAAGCTTAATATGTTTATTTATCATTTTATTCAGAATTGCTGCTGATTTTCCAACACCAATATTAATTATTTCCCTGATAGCATCAATTTGGTCTTCAGTTAAATTCATATTAACCTCCAAATTTTTTGCTAATTGAATCTTTAACAGCTTTTACTAAATCTTCTCTTTTTGGTGGTTTGTTAAGGAAACCGTATGCTCCTAAACTTTCAACTCTTTTCCTCGTTGTTTCTTGTATATCAGCAGAAATTATAATAGATGGAACATCTAAGCTATTCTTTTGAATATATTCAAGAACCTGAAATCCATCAATGTCTGGTATTAATAAATCAAGCAAAAGGCAATCTACCTGAATATCAGATATTATTTCTATTGCATCTTTTCCACTTTTTCCAAAAATAATGCGGAAGTCCTCTCCATTTAATAACTCTGCTATTAATTTCCGTGATAGCATTGAATCATCAACGATTAATACTGTAGGATTAAATCCAGAGGTAACATTATCATTCATTATACTTACTTTCAATTTATTTTACAATGCTACTTAAACAAATTTAGTAATTTTAATTGATTGTTACTAATCAATTTTTTTTTAATTTACAAAACTTTTTTGAATGAAAATTGGAAATTTATGTCAGAAATAAAAGAAATTGAAAAAAGTAATGTTTTACCGTTGCTTATTAGAATTTTCGGCTTTTTAAAACCATTTATTCATTTGTTCCTATTAGCTTTTTTGCTGAATACTGTTTTCTCATTTTTTTCTACAATATCAATTGCAGTTATCAAACCTATTTTTCAAATCATCTTTAATGAAGATGTTGTTGATAGCGTTGCTTCTACTCAACCTAATTTTTTTGACGGAATCAAAGACAGCTTTTATTCCTTAATAAATTCATTAATTTATGACACAAGCATTTTTAATACACTTATAAAATTAAGCATTGTAATTATTATTCTTTTCCTTATAAAAAATATTTTTAAATATTTATCTTCTGTTTATACTGCTACCTTAGAGGAAAATATAATTAAACATATTCGCGATAAAGTATTTGAAAAACTTACATCTTTTTCAGTTGATTTCTTTAACAAACAAAGAGAAGGCACTTTAATTTCAATAATTTCTAATGATATTACCACATTAAATGCTACTACTATTTGTTCTTTAAACATAGTATTAAGAGAAGGAACACAGGTGATTCTTTTCCTCTTTCTTTTATTAACAATTTCTGTTAAGCTAACTCTGATTGCATTCGCAACCAGCATAATTAGCATTTTATTAGTTAAATATTCAATGCAGTATTTGAGGCGATACGCTACTAGGATGCAAGTAGCACTGGCAGACTGGACTTCTGTACTTCACGAAGCGATTTCCGGAATTAAAGTAATTAAATCTTTTGGAATAGAAAAGTCAATTAATAACAAATTTAAAGAACAAACTCAAAAATATGTTCGTTCTTCTATAAAACATCAAAAAATATTAACTATAATTCCTTCAATAAATGAAATGTTTGCTATTATTGCCTTATCTGTTGTATTGCTCGTTGGCGGGCTTGAAGTAATTAATAAGACAATGCCTGCAGACGAGTTAATGCTGTTTCTTTTCTCTCTTTTTGCAATAATGTCGCCAATTACTACTGTAATCAATAATATTTCTCAATTCCAGCGTGGTGTCGTTACAGGGGAAAGGGTTTTCTCTATTTTAGACCATCCGGAAACAGTTAAGCAAGGTTCTTCTGAAATTGATAATTTTAAAAATATTATTGAAATAAAAAATCTCAGTTTTAAATATGAGCAGGAATATGTTTTAAAAAATATAAATTTTTCTATCAAAAAATGCCAGAAAATTGCCTTTGTTGGAGCAAGCGGTAGTGGGAAATCAACTATGATTGATTTACTCCTTAGGTTTTACGACCCAGAAAATGGCGAAATAATTATTGACGAAAAAAATATCAAAGATTTCAAAATTAATTCATATAGAAATTTATTTGGCGTTGTCCCCCAAGAATGTATATTATTTAACGATACATTAAGGGGAAATATATTATTTGGGAATGAAAAAAGTGAAGAAGAACTTTTAAATGCAGCTAAGATTTCAAATTCATATAATTTTGTCCAGAAATTTCCGGAACAGTTTGATACCTTTATCGGAGACAGAGGTGTAAAACTTTCCGGTGGAGAAAGGCAGCGGATTTCAATAGCTCGGGCATTAATAAAGAATCCTCAGATTTTGGTTTTTGACGAGGCGACTTCTGCCCTTGATTCTGAATCTGAAAAAATTGTGCAGCAAGCTATTAATCAGTCTATGAAAGACAGGACTGCTATAATAGTCGCACATCGCTTGGCTACTATTATTGATTGCGATAAAATATTCGTTTTTGATAGTGGCAGAATTGTTGAGCAAGGTACTCATAAAGAGTTAATTAGCAAAGCTGGTATATACAAAAAGCTTTATGATATTCAATTTTCTGAAGGAGAATAATGGAAAAAAATAGAGGTTTTTTACCAAACCGCTAACAAATAATTCAAAATAAAATTGTCATTCAGATACGAAGTGATGAATCTCAAGTTTCGTGGTAGCAATTACTTGTGAGATTTCTCGCTGCGATTACCAATGACATCTTTACTTGTAATTCTGACGTATGCCAGAATCTATATTGCTTTTTAGTTATTCGTCATTGGTCATTAGTAGTTAGTAAAATACTAATGACTAATAACGAATAACGAATGACCTATAAAAAATATTTTTAAGATGGATTCTGACATCCGCCAGAATGACGTGTTTCGTTAAGTCATCTCCATTTAAATATTAGTCTTACTTCATTTTGGTTCCAGAATGACAAACTAATATGAATTATTTGAACTTCTTTTTTTCAAAATAATTCGCTTTTGGGTTAGCAGTTGTATTTGTTGAGTGGCTTTAAGCTGCTCTTCAAATGGAGCTACTTTTTGTATTTGCATTAGCTCTTGAATTTGAATATCAATTTGCTTAATATTCAAGCGGATTAAAGTATCATTTATTGTTTTCTTTGTGTCAATTGTAGGAACAGTATCAATATATTTTTCCCACTTTTTATCGAACTGGTGCCCTTTAAAAGAAAGTTTAACAAGAAAATCCCTGTCGCTTACTGAAATAGTCTCATCTGCCATTAATTCATCTACTACATTATCGGTAATAGAATACAGATTTTCCAAAATAGTAAAAAGCCGCTTCCCTTCGCTGCTTATAATCAAATTCATACTGAAATTTTCATTACTAAAAAGAGTTTTTATTCCATCAATTGCAGAAAGACTGGTTTCCAAAAGAATATATTCCTCATTTTGTAATTTATTCTTTAGATTAACGTCTGTTTCCTGAATAGGAACAGCATTATGCTTTTGCTGTTCTACATTTTCTCTCTTTTTTTGTTTCTTGTCCTTTTTTTCTATTTCGTTTTTTTCTTTATAAATTTGCTGTAATTGAAACTCACTGAAGTTCATATAACGGGCAAGATTTGCGATGTAATCATCGTGCTGCAGTCGGTCTGGGATTTTTGAAATTATTCTGACAATATCGCGGGCAGCTTCTGCTTTACTTTGTGGGGTATTTAGCTTGCCTTCCTCTTTCAATTTGTTTATTTTAAATTCGAGAAAAGATACCGCACCATCTAAATAAATATTAAAAAGCTCGCCACCATGATTCTTGACGAAAGAATCTGGGTCTTCGCCTTTTGGTAATTGCAAAATATAAATATCAAAGCCCTTTTCTATTGCAATTTCTAATGCCCTGTCGGTTGCTTTAACCCCGGCAGAATCTGAATCGAATACCAAATACAGCTTTTTCCCATATCGGGCTAAAATATCAAGCTGTTCTGATGTTAATGATGTACCACTTGAAGCAATGACATTTGTTATTCCAGCTTGATGTAGCGTTATAACGTCAATATATCCTTCAACGAGAATAGCAGCTTTTTTATTTCGCAGTTCGTTTCTTGCCTGGTAAAGTCCGTAAAGCGAGCGGCTTTTATCGTAAACCAAATCTTGAGGAGAATTTATATATTTGGGTTGTGAATCGTCTTCGTTAAGCCGCCTTGCACCAAAACCAATTACTCTTCCCATATTATCAAGTATGGGAAACATAGCTCTATCGCGGAATCTATCGTAAAACGAATTATGCTCTTCATTTTTTATTATTAATCCGGCATTTTGCAATACTTCATTTGAAAAACCCTTTTTATGTAATTCACTTATTAAACTATCCCAGCTGTTAGGAGAGTAACCTAAGCCGAATTTAATAATTGTATCTTTAGTAAAGCCGCGACGGACGTAATACTCTGTTGCAAGATTCCCGGCATTTGTTTTGAGTGTTTTAATAAAGAAATCCCTTGCAGCAATAAGTGCCTGGTATGCAAGGTCATATTTACTTGCTTCCTTGCTTGTTTCTTTAGTCAGTTGATATTGGATGCCGGCTTTTTTGGCGAGTGCTTTAATTGATTCCTGGTAATTCAATTTTTCATAATCCATAACGAAAGTAATTAGATTACCGGCAGCACCGCAACCGAAGCATTTATAAATTCCTTTTTCAGAAGAAACATTAAAAGAAGGCGTTTTTTCATTATGAAAAGGGCAAAGACCTATATAGTTAGTGCCACGCTTACGCAAATCCACGTAATCGCTTATTACATCAACTATATCAAGTTTTTGTAGTATTTCGTTTTTTATTTCTTCTAAATTAGCCATTTCCCTCAAAAAATAATTACAAAATTAGGAATTAAATTGGAAAATAGTATATTGCAATTTCTATAAATTCAATTTTGTTTGCCATTCTGAACTAATTGAAGAATATCAAGTATTTTGGTAGCAATGACTTGTGAGATTTCTCAATTCGTTACCAATGACATATTATATTGCTATTCTTGTTAGCGGTTTGGTATTAAGATGTCATTTCCATTTAAATAAAGGTCTTCATTTATCAGAGGTTGCTAATGACATCTTTTTTACTAAAACGATGAAATACAGAACAGCACTAAGAAATCCCC
>DAIOVK010000040.1:0-12963 GCA_036759045.1 Kapaibacterium sp. (SeqCode)
ATATTTCTGGAAAAAGAACCATAGAAGCAGTCGTTTTACCAGCTCCATTGCATCCAGATATTATATATATTTTTTTCATAATAATTTTTAAAAGAAAATTAACTTACTTCAACTCTATTCCTTCCAAAACCTTACTTTCAATCTTTCCATTTAATTCCAATTCTTTTGTAATATATTCATTTTCTGTATAGTAATCAATAATTATTATATTTTCAAGATAATCAACGAACCAAATTTCCGGAACTTTAAATTCCATATAAACTTGCCTTTTGTTTATTAAATCATACTGTTTTGTTGATTTTGAAAGAATTTCAATAATTAAATCAGGTGTTCCAATAAACTCATGCTTCTTAAAAATGCCATTATTCTTATTTAAAACAACTAATATATCTGGTTCAAAGCGGTTTTTACCAAAAACAATAGTAAAACGTGAGCCAAGCACTTGTCCTGCTTCTTTTAGGTTTAAATAATTATAAATTGAATTTGATATTTTCATAAAATATGTTTCGTGTTGGTAGCTTGCTGGAGAATTCATAACTATATTTCCTTTATAATAATCAGCTTTCACTTCTTCCAATTTATAATAATCATCTATACTTGCAGGTATAAATACGAGCGAATCGTCCACATTCAGGTTCTTCATCTTCAATATACTATGCAAAAAAGTATGTTTACCAGAACTTTTATGTATTTTTTGTTTTCTTACTATGTTTTTTGTCTTTAGCATCTTTTATAATTATTAATTGTTAATTGTTAATTGTTAATGTTATTTACTTTTTTAAAGTTAGTTGTTTGTGTAATAATTCATCGAAAAGTTAATTATAGTAACGTGTCATTCTAATCGCGGCGAAGACTCAGTGTTAACAATGACTTGTAAGATTCTTCGCATTGCTTCAGAATGACAAAAGATGATATTTCATTTAACGAATTACTACATTAGCTATTAGCTATTAGTTATTTCATTAAATTATTTGCAAATATACCAATTACTAAATTACTCATAGCCTAATTAACAATTAATAATTAACAATTAATAATTAACAATTAATTTCCTCATCATACATTTTTCTAAGCAACTGCACATCTTTCCACACAAAGGGTTTCCAGTTAGGATTGCGCAGCAGAGCAGAAGGATGATAGGTTACCATTGTTTTAATACCTTGATACTCGAACAATTTGCCGCGAATTTCACCCATTTGCAATGTATTGTTTAAAAGTGAGTTCGCTGCCGTAAGCCCAAGTATTAGAATGTATTTAGGCTTAACAAGCTTGATTTGTTGCTCAAGGTATGGAAGACACTCTTTTACTTCTGTAGGAAGAGGACGGCGATTTTCTGGTGGTCTGCACTTTAAAATATTAGCAATAAATACATCTTTCCTATCAAATTTAATTGCATTTAAAATATTTGTTAGCAGCTGTCCTGCTCTGCCTACAAATGGTTCGCCTTGCAAATCTTCATCGGCGCCGGGCGCTTCGCCGATTATCATTAAATCTGCATTTGGATTGCCAGAACCAAATACAAAATTTTTGCGGGTCGCTCCAAGTGGGCATTTTTGACATCCACTTATTAAATGCTTAAATTCACCCAAGCTTTTACATTCTTTCAATGTATCTTCATTTTCAAACAAATCTAAATCATTTATTAAAATATTTTCATTTTCGGCAAAAACTTCTTGTTTTTTATCAGAAAAATCGTTAGTTTTTTCTTTGTGAATATTACAGGATAGCAATATAGTTTTATCTATGTAAATAGTATCACCATAAATTTGACGATATTGCTTCAGATAGCTATTTAATCTTTCAATATATGTTAAATTTTCATTCATTTAAAAATTTTATAAAAAATACAAAATTAATAGTAATACTAAAATAATCAAAAAATAGATAGAAAATTTAAGAATTTTAAACTTTATAGAAAGGAATAAGAAATGGATTTATCAACGAATTATTTAGGATTAAATTTAAGGAATCCACTAATAGTAGGAAGTTCCGGATTGACCGCAGACTTAGCAAATTTAAAGGAAATTGAAAAGTTCGGTGCTGGTGCAGTTGTCTTGAAATCATTGTTTGAAGAAGACATTATAATGGAAATGAAAGAGAATATGAGCCAAATGTCGAAACCAGCAAGTATTTATCCGGAAATTTTCGATGCATTCGATTTTAGCACTATTGAGGACAGCGTTTCAAAATACCTGTTTTTAATTGAAGATGCAAAAAAGAATATTTCAATACCTGTTATTGCTTCAATAAATTGTATTGATTCAAATGAATGGACAACGTTCGCAAAACGCATTCAGGATGCAGGCGCCGATGCTTTAGAATTAAATATTTTCATTACTCCAACAGATATGGAGCGAACAAGCATTGAAACAGAGCAAATTTATTTTGATATTATTGAAAAAGTCAAGAAAGAAATTACTATTCCAATCTCAATAAAAATCAGTTATTTCTTCACAAATTTAGCGAATATGATTCTACGTTTATCCCAAAGCGGAACAAGTGGAATAGTATTATTTAATCGCTTTTATCATTCTGACGTAAATATTGATAACCTTTCAATAGTTCCGGCTCCTCTTTTCAGCGCCCCATCAGATTTATATCAAACGATGCGTTGGATTGCCATAATGTCTAAGCGAGCAAACTGCGATTTAGCTGCTTCCACTGGCGCTCACGATGGTAAATCTTTTATCAAACTACTTCTGACAGGAGCTAAAGTTGTCCAAACTACCTCTGCTCTTTATATTCACGGTATTCCTTATATTAGTAAAATGATATCTGAACTTGAAGATTGGATGGAAACAAAGAAATTCAATTCAATAAAAGATTTTAACGGAATATTAAGTTCAGATAAGACCAAAGACCCCGGCGCCTTTATGAGGGTACAGTTTATGAAGAATTTTAGTGGAAAAAAATAAATTATTAACATAATTAAGAGGTCAATATGCACGAAGCAGAACTTCTTGCACGAATACAATTCGGAGTAACAGCCGGCTTCCACTTCCTTTACCCGCCTATGAGTATAGGACTTGCTTTAATTATGGTAATTATGGAGTGGCGATACTTAAAAACAAAAAATCCTCTGTTCGAAATTATGACTAAGTTCTGGACAAAAGTGTTTGCCCTAACTTTTGCTGTTGGTGTAGCAACCGGTATAGTAATGGAATTTGAGTTCGGAACAAACTGGGCTACTTATTCAAGATATGTAGGTGATATTTTCGGCAGTCCTTTGGCTGCCGAAGCACTTTTTGCGTTTTTCCTCGAATCTGTCTTTCTTGGAGTCCTGCTCTTTGGCTGGAATAAAGTCTCACCCAAAATGCACTTTGTTTCTACTTTGATGGTGGCTCTTGGCTCAACTTTAAGTGCTTTCTGGATACTTGTGGCAAATTCCTGGATGCACACTCCTGCCGGTTTTGAAATTGTTACTGAAAATGGTGTTACAAGAGCAGTTATAACAGATTTTTGGGCAATGGTCTTCAATCCTTCTACTCTCGACAGATTAACTCATACTGTAAGCGCTGCCTGGCTTACAGGCGCTTTTCTAGTAATGAGCATTTCTGCATGGTACATTTTAAAGAAAAGGCATATTGAATTTGCAAAATCTAGTTTCAAAATTGCGTTATTCCTTGCAGTTTTTGCTTCTTTATTTCAGCTTTTCACCGGTCATAACAGTGCAATCGGAGTAACAAAACATCAACCGGCAAAACTCGCCGCTTTTGAAGGGCATTTCAATACCGCTCCCGCAGATTTATACTTATTCGGCTGGGTAAATGAACAGGAGCAAAAAGTTCACGGCTTAGCTATTCCGGGATTTCTTTCGTATATGGTGCATTTCGACGCTTCTAAACCCGTTACTGGACTGAATGACATCCCGCAAGATGAATGGCCTCCGCTCCAGGCAACTTTCCAAACATATCATTTGATGATTGCTATTGGTATGCTCTTTATCGGTTTGACACTTATTTCTCTGTTTTTGTTAATCAGAAAAAAACTATTTGATACAAAATGGCTGATGATGATTTTTGTTCCGGCGTTTATTTTGCCACACTTAGCTAATTTGCTCGGTTGGTGTGCTGCAGAAATTGGAAGGCAGCCATGGGTAGTGCAGGGAATACTAAAAACTTCAGATGCTATTTCAAAAGTTGTTACTGCTGGACAGGTTTGGTTTTCACTGATTTTGTTTTCACTGATTTACATTATTCTTCTCGTCCTCTTCGTATTTTTATTACTTAAAAAAATTAAGCACGGACCTGAAGACATTGCAATTGCTAAATAAAATGAATTAACAAACAAAAATAAATCCGGAGAAAAAAATGGAATTAAATATAATATGGTTTATCCTTTTAATTGTTTTATTTAGCGGTTATGTCGTCCTTGACGGATTCGATTTAGGCGTTGGTATGCTACATTTCAAGGCAAAAACTGATGAAGAACGCCGGGTATTACTCAATTCAATAGGTCCTGTTTGGGACGGAAATGAAGTATGGCTAATTACCGCTGGTGGCGCTCTTTTTGCAGCTTTTCCCAATGTGTATGCAACTGTATTTTCCGGTTTCTATACTGCTTTTATGCTGTTTCTGCTTGTGCTAATCGGACGGGCAGTTTCAATAGAATTCAGGAGCAAAGTAGAAAACCCAAAATGGAGAACAACATGGGATGTCGTTTTTCACATTTCAAGCTATCTTATTGCAATTTTGCTCGGAGTTACTCTGGGAAATTTAATAGCTGGTGTCCCAATAATAATGATAGATGGAGCAAAAGAATTTGATGGCACTTTCCTTGGTTTGCTTAATCCTTATTCAATATTCTTAGGTTGCACTGCTGCAATTGCTCTTAGATTTCATGGTTCACTTTATCTTTTAATGAAAACCAATGGCGATTTAAAAATAAGAATAGAGAAAAGAGTAAAATTTCTAATGTCATTATTTATAATCTTTATATTTTTACTTACTGTGTGGACTTGGTTTGGATATAGCCACCATACAGAAAATTTTATAGCTAATCCGATTTGGTTTATTTTCCCGTTATTAATAATCATTTCTTTTATTTTAATACCAAAATTTTTAAATAAACAAAAATATTTCACTGGCTTTGTATTTTCAAGTTTAATATTGGTTTCCTGCGTTGTCATAACAGCAATTGGTTTATATCCAAATTTACTTTATTCTGATACAAATCCTTTAAATAGTCTCAATATTTTTGAAGATGCTTCGTCACAGAAAACATTAATGGTAATGTTAATTATAGCATTAATTGGTGTTCCGCTAATGCTAATTTATAAAATTTTTGTTTATCGTATATTTAAAGGTAAGGTGCAAATTGATTCCAACAGCTATTAACAAAATGGATTTCAAAACTTCTTTAGATAGAATCTCAGGATTCTATCTAAAAGAAGGTTTATTATTAACAATTTTCTTAATGATTTTTTTTAATTTCCAATTTTCTTTTTCCCAAACGCTTAACAATCAAAGCGGATTAGTTAATTTCAAAGCTACAGTCCTTGATGCAAACACTAGTAAACCAGTTGAAACTTCAATCTTGATTGAAGATGATAATGGAACAAAAATCAATGCAAAATCTAATTCTTTAACAGGTGAATTTGCAACAATCCTTAAATCAAACAAAACATATAAGTTTACTTTTTCCAATTTTGATGTGCATAAGCAGACCCAAACTGCTGCTACAATTTTTTCAGACAATTACGAAGAGCAACATCATTCTTTTCATATCATCAAGCTAAACCCCGGCTTAAAATTATTTGAAATTGATGGCTTTGATAATAAATCAAATTCTCTTAACAGTGAAGCAATAGATTTACTTAATCAAATTGAAAGCATAATAAAAACCAATAGAGGAGTTACTTTTGATTTTGTCATTTCTGCTAATTCCGGAACTGATAATAAACCTCACACTAAATCTTCTGATAAAAAAAGTAAATCAAAAACTAAATCTGGCAATACTCATTCTGTTGTTGATTCAAGAATAAAGAATATAAATTCTTTTATTGAAAGCATTAACTGGTTCAAAGGCAAAGTAAGCATTGTTCCTGATTATGCAAATTCTTCAGAAAGTAGTTTTACTGTAATTGTAAAAGATATTAAAAATCCGTTTAAATAATTGTTAATTGTTAATTGTTAATTGTTAATGAATCCTCTCTTAAAACAAATGACATTTTTTCAGTCATAATATCAACAAGTTGATAGTATGACTTTGAAATATTTAATATTTACAAATAGTTACGTGTTGAAATCCGAAATGATTAATTAGAAACTTAACGAAAATTTACATTCAAAATTTATTTTTTAACACTCTAATAATAAATTTTTTAATGAAAAAATATACTCTGTATTTTATCATTATTTATTTTTTCCTCTTTCTTTTTATTGTTTCTTGCTCTGATATTAATAGTAATTCTAATGATGAGACAGAGCAAATATCAGAATGGGAATATTATTTATTTGATTCCTCAAAGCTTTTAAATGTAAAGAATCAGATTAGTTGCGATTCCTTTGACATAAAATTCGAAAAATACAAGTCATTTTCAAGTATAAATAATATAAAAAAAAATAATTATGTTCTTTTTAGAACAAAGCTACCACAAATTATTATTGAGAATCCAGCAGTTTTCATTGATTTATTTGTAATAAGACGCGAATTTGAAGCATATTTAAATAAAGAACTAATTTACAAATCTGATAATTATGCAAATAATAACTTTAAACATTACAACTTATCTAATTACTACCAGTTTGAAATTAATCCAGATTTTCAAAACCAGTACCTGTATTTATTAATATATTCAAATGAGCCGTACGATTTAGGATTAGGACTTTACCAAAGTATCTGTTTAGGAAATTACGACCTGATTAATAAACAACATTTTTCAAAATCACTTGGTAAAACCATACCGGGACTTTTTCTTATTTTCTTGGGAATAATTTGTTTTTTTCTGTATTTTACAGATATAAAAAGTTCTTATAAGCTAATGCCGTTATTTGGTTTAATGACCATCACAGCCGGTTTGCACGTTTTATTTTATAATACTTTCGTATTATCGTTTATTAATAATAATTTCATTTGGTATTACGTATCATTTATTTCATTATTCTTATTTCCAGTATTCACATGGTATTTTGCAGAACAAATCGTTGGTATAGGTAAATTTTATACTATTCGGTTAAGCTGGCTCACATACCTTGCTTTCTTTATAATTGCATTATTCTTAGATATTTTTCAAATTAAATACCTTCACGATTCTGATGATGAAATATTTGCTTTACTGCTCGGCGCAGGAATTTTAACTTTTGCTTACAATCTTTTCAAAGCGTTAACAAGGCACAACAAAGATTTAATCGTCCTTAGTATTGGTTTTATTTTATTTGCTCTTGCAGGAATTATTGATTTATTTAGGTATTTTGATATATATGTTTTCGATCATATTGTGTTTCATTACGGACTGTTCTTCTTTATTATTTCTGTTGCTTATCTTATTCAAAACAAATATTTTGAATCACATAATCAACTTAAAAAATATGCAAAAGAATTAGAAAATTTAAATCAAAATTTGGAAAAAAAAGTTGAAGAAAGGACTGCAGAACTAAATGAAAAAAACAAACTGATAACAGATGCTAATCTTGAACTTGAGCAGCTTAACGAAGACTTAACAGAAAAGAATCATAAGATTGAAGACCAAAACATTGAACTTGAAACATTAATTACTGATTTATCTAAAAAGAATTTTCAGATTTTAGAAAAAAACACTCAACTTTATAACCTTAATTCAGAATTAGAAAAAGCAATTCATCTGAAAGACAAATTCTTTTCTATCATTGCCCATGACTTAAAGAATCCGATTGCCTCTATAATGCTTTCATCTGAAATGCTCGTGAATTACAGCGATAAGTTTAATAAAGATGAATTACTTTCGCAGCATATCAATTTATTAAAAACCACAAGAAACCTTTCTGAACTTTTAGAAAACCTTTTGAATTGGGCTCGCTCTCAAACCGGACGAATTAGCTTTGAACCTGAACAGGTTAACTGCTACTCTCTTGTTAATTCTATTTTTAATCTTATGAATTCAAATGCAGAAAAAAAGAAAATAGAATTAATTAACAAATTAGATCCAAATTTAACTCTTACAGCTGATAAAAATATGCTAAATACCATTTTCAGAAATCTAATTTCTAATGGAATAAAATTTACTAATTCAAATGGTTTCGTTTCTGTTTCAGCAAATAGCACAAATCACCAAACTGAATTTACCGTCCAGGATAACGGAAAAGGCATTGATGAAAATGATAAGGAAAAACTTTTCAGATTAGATAATAATTTTACTACCAGAGGAACAAACAACGAAGTGGGAACCGGGCTTGGCTTATTACTATGCAAGGAATTTATCGAAAAGCATAATGGAAATATTCGGATTGAAAGTGAAGTAAATATTGGTACTAAATTCATTTTTATGATTTAATTTTTTTTTCTTATTTTTGAAAGTTCTAATTATTGTCATTCTGCAATTCACGATAAAGCAAGTGCTTTATTTAAATGGAGATGATATAATTCTACCCTGTCATTCTGACGAATGTCAGAATCCATCTTAAAAATTGTTTTTATAAGTTATTGGTTATTATACAGGTTGCTTATAATGATAAAATGTATTTATTTGTCATTCTGAAGCATTGTGAAGGATCTCAAATTCTGTGTTAGCAATGACTTGTGAGATTCTTCGCTGCGCTTCAGAATGACACTTTAATTGAATATTTGAATGCAACTTGGTATTAGTATAATAGCAATATGTTCTATCAAAAACTTCTTCTGTTAATGCTATATTTTGATTAGTTTAGTATTATTTAAAATTATAAAAATTCTTTTTTAAAATGAAATGAAATCTAGTATATTAAAAAACACGAATACACTAATATTACTACTCCCCTGGCTAATTACTCTTATTGTATTCTGGCTCTATCCTCTTGGATTCGCAGTTTTTATGAGTTTCACAAAATATCAAACGCTGACAAACTCATTTCAATATATCGGTTTTGAAAATTATTTGAATATTTTTAAAGATGAAATCTTCTGGAAAGCACTTTTTAATACTTCATTTTTCACATTGGGAACAGTGCCAGTTACAACTTTATCCTCTCTCATTCTCGCATCAATTCTAAATAGCAAAGTGGTAAAATTCAAAGAATTATTTCGGGCATCATATTTTCTTCCATCAGTAACTTCTTTAGTAGTAATTTCATTAATCTTTACAAATCTCTACACTAAAGATGGTTATGTCAATTCTCTTTTAATTATGCTTGGTTTAGCACCTTCAGATTTAGGATTCCTTCAGAATCCATCTACATCACTTCTTGCAATTATGTTTATGGATGTATGGATTTCGATTGGTTATTATGTGGTGCTATTTCTTGCAGGGATGCAAACTATACCACAGGATTTGTATGATGCTGCAAAACTGAGTGGCGCAAGTCCAGTTCAGCAGTTTTTCCGCGTTACTATTCCTATGCTCCGCCCTACTCTGCTTTTTGTCATCGTCATAAATACAATAAAATCATTTCAGATTTTTGTTGAAATCTTTGTTATGACAAAAGGTGGACCTCTTAATTCCACAATGACATTGGTTTATCAGGTATATATAAATGCCTTTGAAAAAACAGATACTATGGGTTATGCTTCTGCTCTTGCTTTACTCGTTTTTCTATTCCTAATTGTCTTTTCTTTACTACAAATGAAACTGCTAAGGTGGAACAGATAAAAAAGTTTGTAGGATTTTAAAAAGTTTAGTAATTTTATAATTATTAAAAAAAGAAATAAGAAAAAATGTATAGTATATCAATTGATGAAATCAAAGAAAAAGTAGCAAAAAGAAATAGAAGAAATGATATTTCTATACAGAAATTAGAATTAGAAAATCTTAATGTAAAAGAAATAACTAATGAATTTGGTGAAAGATTAACGCGGGTAGATGGAGAAATACCGGTTGATTTAGAAATAGAAAAGGGAAAACGTTTTTTATTTATCAGCTATGACCAATCTAAGTTTACTCACAATTTACATAAATACCCAGCAAAATTTTTCCCAGAACTCCCTCGTTGGTTAATAAAAAAATATTCTAATGAATTTGATTTAATATTAGACCCTTTCTCCGGAAGCGGAACAACAAATATTGAAGCACTTCTAAACAAACGCCATTCAGTTGGAATTGATATAGATATTTTCGCAAATTATTTGGCAAAAGTAAAAACTACTGAATTGGAAACAATTGATTTAAAAAATACAAATGAATATTTGTTAAATACAATCATTAAATTTAAAAAAGAAAAAGTAAACACAAAAGATATTCCTGTTTTTCCATACCAAGATAACTGGTTTAATCAAGATATAACTGATGAGCTAGCTTTTATCAAAAAGTCTATAGATGAATTGGAAGCAGACCAAAAAATAAAAGATTTTTATAATATATGCTTTTCATCTATAATTCGAAGTGTATCTAATGCTGATGATAACTGCACAAGAACTGTTATTAGAAAACGTTTGAATAAACAAGTATTTCCATCACAGGCATTGACAAGTTTTGTTGAAGCTGTATTATTAAATACATTTAAAATAAATGAATTTTCCATAAATAAACCTAAAAATATAATTATTGATTTTCCGAACACACATGATGCCCGAAAAATTAATTATCCAAATGAATTTTTTAATTTAGCAATAACTTCCCCTCCTTATGTTAATGCGGTAGATTACCCAAGAACTCATCAATTGGAAATATATTGGTTGGGATTCGCAAATGGCTCGCTTACTCCTTTTAAAGAAAAGCATATTGGAACTGAATCAGTAAAAGCAACTCATTATAAAAATCTGCATATAATTGGAGAAAAGTTTGCTGATGAAAAAATAAATAAGATTTTTCAAAAAGACCCAAGAAGAGCTTATATTTGCTATAAGTATTTGTTCGATATGAATGAAAATCTAAAAGAAGTTTTTAGGGTTTTAAAAAAAGATGGAAGATATATTATCGTTATTGGTAATAATAAAATAAGAGGTGAAATCTTTGAAAGCTGGAAATATTTGATGAACTTATCTGAAAAGATTGGGTTTACTGTAGAAAATTATTTTGGTTCTGAAATTATCAAGCATTTTATAAAAGTTCCAAGAGAAGAACGAATTAATACTGATTGGATAATTATACTCAAAAAATAAGATGGAATTAAATAACGAAGAAAGAGGCAGACAAGCATCAATAGATGGTTTTGCTCACGAACACATTGTTGTTGGTATATTAATGAAGAAATACCAAAATGTATCTTTAGTTGATTTACCATTATCGACTTATGACATAATAATTGCCAGAAAATTAGATGATAAAGAAGATATTATTAGGGCACAAGTAAAAACTTCAAGAAATAGTATTCATTTTACAGGTGGATTGCGTGGTGGTGTTGATAGGACTTATAAATCTGGTGTTAAAGAATATGTTCAATCTACATCTACTTCCGATTTAGTAATTGGAGTCAAACCAATCGCCGATGACACATTTGAATTATATTTTGTCCCTACTATATTAATAAGTTATTGGAAAACAAAATCAAAATCTTTAAACCAAATTTCTGCCTTAAAGAATAATTATGATTTCCTAGAAAATTGTAAAAATCATGATTATATAATTCAAAAATCTATAGAATTAGGAATATTATCAAAAAAGATAATTGTATAGATCCCAAAATAAATTTTAGTATTTATCTTAATATTGAAATATCACCAAAATTTATTGTAGTGATATAAGCAATATTTCTATTTATGAAACAACTCTACAGACTCCCTCATTTCAATTATTAAATCTGTAGTTCTGATATTTTAAATATACCTAATTTTTTTAGAATACTATTGTTCAATATTAGCCATTTTAATTTTTAATAATATTTTTTTGAATATATATAAATATTTATTAATTTGATAAAAGATAAAATAAACAATATTATCATTATTTATTATTTTGTCAAATAATGATTTTTTTAATAATTCTGTTTCATTTTAAAAGGTATAGTTATGAGGTATTATTTATTAGTATTTGTATTAGTTTGTTTTTCTTACCAATGTACATTAGGACAGGAAGTCGTTACTGAGAAAAAAAAATATTTTCCTTCAATGAAAAAAATCAGTAATAAAGAGTTAGGAAGACGATACATTAAATTAGGTAATACATGGCGAGAAGGAGGAAATCTTGAGTTAGCAGAAAAATATCTTCGAAAAGGTATAAAAATAGTAACTGCTCAAAGAGATAACTACTGGATTGGTGTCGCTAACGAATATTTGGGATACTTATTCGAAGATTTAGAAGAATATAATTCTGCAATTTTTTATTTGGAAACGGCTAAAGATATTTATAAAAAATATGGCTTTTTGAGAAATGGTGAAGGTAGCAATAATGCTATAAATTCAAGTATATCAAGAATACAGCATAACAGGAATGAATAGTGATTAGCGATAATCTTATTATTCAGATGCATTAATTAAAATATTAGAATCAAGCCATACTATTAACATTAAGATAGTATGGCTTTTATGTTTAATACCAAACAGCTAACAATAATAGAAATATAACCTGTCATTCCGAGGCGAATATAAACGAAGACGTTTTCTTTTGGGAAAATAAACGAATTAAGAAGAAAGTCATACTATCAACAAGTTGATAGCATGACTAGTGGCTTGTCAAGTATAGTATAGCGTATAGTAAATTAAACTGAATTAATCAAATTCTCTGATTATTGTAAGTATATGTAATGTATAATATTGTAAAATAGTATTAGTGAAATAAAAAGAAAATTGTACACCTCCCCTTTCCCCTCCTTTTTAGGAGGGGAACGCTAAAATACAGAACTGTTCTTATTCCCCTCCTAATAAGGCTAACGATTATACACAAATATTAGTTCTTATAATAACAAGTAAAAAATGGGA
>DAIOVK010000041.1:0-12948 GCA_036759045.1 Kapaibacterium sp. (SeqCode)
TGATGCAGGTGTTTCTCTCGGAGTTGTAGTTGCTGGTTTTATGATTAATCTAACTGATTTCTATTTAATTGACCCAATTATCAGTCTTGTAATAGTTATTATTATTACTTATGGCACATGGGGACTTTTAAAAGATTCATTTTATCTTTCAATTGATGCAGTACCTAAAAATATTAATATAGAAGAAGTTGAAAAATACCTATCATTGTTATATGGAGTAAAAGAAGTTCACGATTTGCATATCTGGGCTATGAGTACTACTGAAATTTCACTAACAGTTCACCTTGTTATGCCGGATGAACAAAAAGATGATGACTTCATTGGTAAGGTTTGCAAGCAGCTTCATGATAATTTTGGAATAGAACATTCAACCATTCAAATTGAAAAGAAAGCTCAAAGTGCAAACTGCGAAAGCAAAAATGTTTAGTTTTGTTGAAACATTATGTTATACCAAGTTGCTTTTAACGATATAATATGTTTATTTGTCATTCTGAACGAAGTGAGGAATCTCAAATATAGTGTTAACAAGGATTTGTGAGATTTCTTGCTGCGATCGGAATGACACTTTGGCTTTTTCAGCACTTAACTACTTAATTTGCTAATTTTTAGATAAAATTCATTCGAACAACAAGTTTTTCCACCTTCCCAAGTTGCACTTGGGAAGGAGAATTTGGAACTTTTACAATATTTTTGTCATGCTATCAACTTTTTGATAGTATGACTTTCTTCCCTTATCGTTCATTTTCCCAGAAGTAAACGTCTTTGTTTATAAATGCCAGGGAATGACAATTTATAGAACTTCACTTGTTTAAAAAATATTGGGATTCAAGTCTATCTTTAATTATTTTAGGTATTTCAGCAGAATCCTTATCAATATGATATCCATGGTATTGGTTATTAGGTTCATTTTCATATTTAAAGACTAAATACATATTATAATGAGAATCGTATTGGAATAATTCTTTTATTTCCTCGCCAATTGCTATATTTAAAAGAAATTGAGCTTCTTCTTTATTGCACATTAAAAGACTTGCTTTAGGAAAATTTCCTTTACCATTTTCACCATGTTTGGGATTTATATGGAAAACTCTTGCTGGAATCCTATTTTCACAAAACCAATCAAATAAATTATCTTTATTGACTAAGAAAATGCTTACTGTATTGTTTTCAACTTTAATCTGTAATTGATTAACTTTAATTTTACAAGCATAATAATTCAACAATAAATATTTATTTTCTGGATTCTTTATTTTTCTTTCAGCTATTTCACAAAAGCTATTATCATTAATTTTCTGATTAAATAATATATACTCTTTCTCATTTGATTGAAGTTGATTATCTCGCCAATTAAACCAATCTTCTAAAATAGTACGAATTTTAAAAACCATTGATTTGGGATAATAATCTTTTAGAATTTCAAAATTAGCTAAAAAATTCTTAATATTAGAACTATCATAATATCCAGAGTAATTTTCTATTTTAATTAAGTGTAGTGATTTTTCAAATTCACAAATAAAATTATGCAATTTTTTCTCATCATCTAATAAATGATTATTAGATAACATCCATTTATTTGTCGGATTCGATTCTGGAAACAATAAGAACAAATTAACACTAATATTGTCCATAATTAAAATCCCATTAGAGTTTCCATATCTTTGTCGATTTGGTCAAAAAATCCTTCTGGAGGATGCTTTATTTTAATTCCTTCTAAAATAGGTAAAAAATATGATTTAGTAGAATGAGATTTCAAATCCCTATCAAAAAAATAAATATTAATATCTTCTTTATCTATTATTTCCTTTTTGCAAGCTACTAATAGTCCATTTATTATATGGTCGCTATGCGTTTCAATAATAAACTGTACACCAGCTTTTGCGGCTTTACAAAGCAATTCCATAAGTTTTGCCTGACCGGAAGGATGAATATGGGCTTCAGGATTTTCAATGATTATTAAACTATCTTTTGGTGAATGTAAGGCAACAACAATAATGGGTAAAGTATAAGATATACCAAAACCAATATTTAGATCTCTGAATTTTTCTGTTGGCACGCTGTTCTTGCCTCTACTAAAACTATAGTTTAATCTATAACTTGATTCAAGTGCTTCAATGTGAACATCTATTTCCGGGCTGATTATTTGAAGCCAATTCTTAACTTGATAGAGCAATAAATCATCTGTAGTATTTTCCATTCTTAAAGATAAATCTGAAATAGTGGAATTTCTAAAAAAGTCTAAATAATGCGCTATTAACTCACATCTACCTTCTTTTTTTGAAATTTGATGAAAAATTTCTACAGTCGAAGTATCTTTTTCGTAATCTTGAGTAGGACCATTTCTAAAAGCACTTATGTATTGAAAGTTTTTATTGAATAAACTCATTGAAGAGTAGTTAATCACTTGATTCATTTTGCTTTTATCAACTTTTATAAAAGTATTAGATAAATCATTATTATCAACATAGAAAGCCCAAGAAAAAAGATTATCGCCTTCATTAGTTATTGAAAATTCAATTATATCATCTTCAGCAGATTGATAAAGAGCATCTTTAGCAACACCAATATTGCATAAGTCTCCTTTTAGCTCTAATCCTTCATTAAGCATATTTTTTTGGTAAGTCTGCCGAAGAAGCAAAAGTGCTTGAATTACTGACGATTTTCCCATTCCATTAAGCCCAGTCAAAACATTCATATTGGAAAGTTTTAATTCAGTAAATGAATGAGATTTAAAGTTT
The DNA here is from genome assembly GCA_036759045.1 of Kapaibacterium sp. (SeqCode). GTDB lineage: Bacteria > Bacteroidota > Ignavibacteria > Kapaibacteriales > UBA2268 > JAAYJM01. The sequence continues at coordinate 2,736 of DAIOVK010000041.1, forward strand.
TTTATATCAAATTGATTTATCATTTAATATTTTATTTAATAGTTTTTTAATAGTTTCAAATCTAGTTTTTACATTTGATTTTTGACCAGTAGCATTTGTAATTGATGCTAAAAATGCTTTATCATTGTTAAATAATGAAATTAATTCTGTTTTAAACAATTCCTTTTGTTGCAGTATAATTTCTTGCTGCTCATCATTTAACCAAGCTAAATTAACACTAATTGTATCAAAAATTGATTTAGAAATTGGTTTTCGCATATCATTAAGGTTAAAACGTTTTCTAAAAGCATCTTCACCAAAGATTTCAAAAGATAAAAGCATAGAATTTTTAAAAGCAGTTTTAACCTTCTCTCTTTCTTGTTCAGAAATTTCTTTTAATTTCTCCATACCGTCATTAAGAAATCTGTCAAGTTCGCCATTGTAGTTATCTTCATAACCTAATAGATAAAAAGCTACAAATCTATTAGTAAAATCTCGGTCTTCCATTCTTTTGGTAGTAATTTTATTACTTGTAGCTTTTTTAAAATCTTCAAGTTCTGCTAATTCCTTAATAAAATTTGCTGGAATGCCTTGGTTTAAAGCGTGACGCATTTCTTGTGGTTTAAGAACTAATCCACCAGTATTTACTCTTTGAAATATTAAGAATTTTACGTTTGGTGGTGTCTGTTTTTCTATTACATAACAATTAATTTTTGCACCACTTATTTTCCTTATATCTTCTCGTGAAAGCTGGCTAAAAGTTCTGCCTTCGTATTTGTCTAAAAATTGAAGTCCAGTCAGAACTAACTTATTGTCAATAATAAAATCTTTAAATGAACAAAGACGCTGCAAACCATCAACAACGACCCATTTATTATTATCATCAACACTAAAATAAAAAGACGGTAAAGGCAAACCTAAAAGAAGTGATTCAATTAATCTGCTTTTTTTTGTATTGTCCCATAAATCTATAGACCTTTGAAAATCTGGCATCAAATCTATCTCATCGTTTTCAAGCATTTCTATTATAAAGCCAAGATTTACATTTTGTTGGTCAATTTTAATTTGGTCTGGATTGTAAGGATTTGTAATTTTTGAAATACCAACATCCTCTTGCTCAATTTCTTTATTTTGTTCATCAATATCAATTTTATCTTTTGTTTCTTCCATATTATACTTTTATATTATTATAAGCAAAAATGATAAATCTTTTTAAAACTCCTGCTGCACTACTATTGAATACTCTCCTGCTTTCTGTCCGGCTCCAAATATTATTGAGTAATTTTTTCCAAGAACTAACGATAAGTCTGCAAGGCGCTGTAATAGCTTATTATCATCGGAATTTATAAAGAATAAACTTAGCTTTTTTTCCCTGTTTATTGTTTCTGGAGTTGTAGTTTTGCCATATACTACGCGTTCGGCAATAAGCGAACAGGTGTCGCAGTCCATACGAACAGAAATTGCTGGAATGTCTTTGCAGGCATTTATAAATCTTCGTTTGTAGATACTTATACTTGAAGCCATCGGCTCAGAAATTACTGATAAAATTTCTAAATCATCTTTTGAGCCGGCAGCAATAAGCAAATTCCTGTTTTTTACCTGAGCGTCTAAATCAACTGATTTATCGTTTATTGTAATTTGATTGTTTCCGACTGGCACTACTGTTGCCAAACTCGTTGTAAAATCAATTTTCACTGAACTTAAAATTGACGGAATGCTGATATTCACATATTGATTTCCGGGGAAAAGATGAACAATATCCACAAAACTACCTTCTTCCAGATAATCAACAGACAAACGTTCTTCATTTTCCTCTACTACTGTAAATTTATAATCGCCGTTGCTATCATTGAAAAATGCAATTATATAGCTCTTGCCTGCTTCAACTTCGTAGTTTGTTCCGAAAATATATTTAGCCGGCTGAGTTGATGTGAAAACAGTAATTGGTAACATTCCTGCTTGAATTAGAACAGGCGAAGATATTGAACCACTTGTTAGTGCAGTAGCAAGAACTTCGCCGGAAGTATATCCGAGCGAACTTGATGAATTGTTTCTTGCTCCAAGCGAAAATGTTAGTCCGGGCAGTTTGTATGCATAGTTGATTACTCTAATCACTGCTTTTCCCGTTAAATCTTCATATAGCTTAAATGGTTGGGCAAGAATGGTAAAGTGAGCTTTTGATGATGCAGAATCAAACACAAAAGCTGTGTATTTTTCAAGCACTTCTAATGAAGCGGAAACTCTGCTTTTTTCTTCATCAGTCAAATAAGTAATCAAAGTATCACTATACTTGGTTTCGCAGGCAGATAAATCTGAATATTCACCTATTTGGTTTGATGGGAGGTTATTTGCAATAAATTCATCGTCTTTTTTTACAGAAACAGAATTTGAAGAAAAATTTACTGCTCTGATTGAGGTAACTCTTTGTGGTAATTCATTTGCTTTAGATAGATTGATAGTTGTTGAGTTCAGTTCGTCCAATAGCCAAACTTCTTCTTTTCCTTCCTGATTGCGTCTTAATACTAAGCAATACTGCATTTGGTCTGCTAAATCTACAGAATATAAACCTAAAATATCTTGTCCGCCGGCTCTGTTTTTCATTAAAGAAATTGCATGAGTGCCATACTTTAATTCCTGGACTGCACTTACGCCACGATAATTTATAGAACCTGCAAGAGTATTTCCATTTGGACAACCAAGCGTTAACGTATAAGAGCTTGTTGTATCTGGTATTGCATTAAATACTTTTAGATAACTAATATTTTTTTCCTTATCATAAATAGTCATTGTTGTAAATACTATTATTGTATCCAATGCCTGATAATTTGGGGCATTATCGGGAGATGGCAGACCAACAACAGTGTAATTTGTGCCTCTTGAGTATCTGAGCTTCCTTGGAGTTTTATAATCAACAATATCATTCCTTTTAATATAAGCATAAGCCGAGTCCTGGTCTGGTTTAATTGCCGGAGAAATTTCACCCGTGTTTGTTGCAATTGTTTTTACATTTTCGGATAAGTAAAGTGTGCGGGTATATCCATCAGTTGCTAAATTCAAAAAACGCACCCTTACAGATTCGGTTTGTGGGGGTGGATTTACTAAATTCGGATTTTCTTCAATGCAACTTGTAATGGAAAGTATTAAAACCAATATCAATATATTTGACAACTGCTTATATTTCATTTATTTCTCCAGAGATTTTTATTTGCAATTTAATAAATTTTCAAATTCATTGCTCTTATTTCTAAAATTTGAAGTAATTTTGTATAATATTTTTTTAAAATTTAAAAAGAAGTATGAAAGAAAAATTAGAATCAATATTAGAGCGATATAATTCATTAAACGAACAACTCAATAACATAAATATAGTTGATGACGTAAAATTATACAAAAATATTTCAAAAGAAAAGAAAATGCTAAGTCCGATTATTGAGGTTTCTAAAAGATACCTCAAAGTTGTTTCGGAATTAGAAGCAAATAAAGAACTTATAAATTCACCCGGCACCGATAATGAATTCAAAGAACTTGCATACCTCGATAATGAGCAACTGAACGAAGAACTTGAAAAATTAGAAGAAGAATTGAAAATATTGCTTATTCCAAAAGACCCTAATGATTTTAAAAACTGTATCTTTGAAATAAGAGCTGGAACTGGCGGCGATGAAGCTGGTATTTTTGCCGGCGATTTGTTCCGTATGTATCAAAGATATGCTGAGAGGGTGGGATTAAAATTAGAAGTTATTGATTTTAATGAAAGTGAACGTGGGGGCTTCAAGGAAATGGTATTTTCTATTTCCGGTGAAGATGTTTACGGAAAATTGAAATATGAAAGTGGTGTTCATCGCGTCCAGCGCGTCCCCGATACTGAAGCAAATGGAAGAATTCATACTTCTGCTGCCACTGTTGCAGTGCTTCCTGAAGCTGAAGATGTGGATATTGATATAAAAGAAGAAGATTTGCGTATTGATATTTTCCGCTCAGGTGGAAAAGGTGGGCAGAACGTTAATAAAGTGGAAACGGCAGTGCGTCTTGTTCACATTCCAAGTGGGATTGTTGTAAGTTGCCAAGATGAACGTTCTCAGTTGAAAAACCGAGAAAAAGCAATGAAAGTGCTTCGTTCCCGCTTATATGAAATGGAACTAAAAAAGCAGCAAGATGAAATTTCTTCAACACGCAAATCTATGGTGAAAACAGGAGACCGCTCTGAAAAAATCCGCACATACAACTGGCCTCAAAACCGCGTTACTGACCATCGGCTCGAAGGTGAAGGGAAAAATTATCCTCTGCGCGAGGTGATTGAAGGTTTTATTGACACAATTATTGAGAATTTGCAAATAGCAGAACGCTCCGAACTACTTAATCAAGGGCTTACAGGGGAATAAAATCTTTTTTTAATAGATGTGCCACACTTTCTAAGTGTGGCACATCTTTTTTTATCATTCTTCTCATTCCCAAGTTGAAATTGGGAAGAAAAAACATTTACTTAGCTACCATTTCTAATGAGAGACATCTATTTTAATTTGCTTTTTTAATTAATAATTCTTATTTTTGAGTAAAGATATAAAGAAAGAGAAAGTATGATAAGTGATTTAATAGAAAAGAAAGTAACAGGAATGAATCCAAGATTGCAGATGGATTTATTAAGATATATTGAAATATTGACCAATCCAAAAGAAGCTGGAAATACATCTATTCAACAATTGAGTTTTGAATGGGAAGATTGTTTATCTGGTTTGAAAGAAGAATATTCATCTGTAGAATTGCAGCATAAATCATTGGAATGGCGATAATGTTTCTTGTGGATACAAATATTTTTTTAGAAATTTTATTAAATCAAACAAAAAAAGAAGATTGTAAAAATTTCTTGAACAACAATCAAGGTAATTTATTAATATCTGATTTTTCTTTACATTCAATCGGGGTAATTTTGTTTAAACAAAAATTGAGCAATTTTTTTAATATATTTTTACAAGATATTACAAATATAATTGATGTAATTTCAATACCTTTAAATCAACTTAGTTCAGTAACTGATGCAAGTAAAAAATTTAAATTTGATTTTGATGATGCTTATCAGTATTCTATTGCTAATCTTTATAATCTCGAAATAGTTACTCTTGATAGTGATTTTAACAAGGCAAAAGAAATAAAAGTAATATTTTTATAAACATTCAGTTTTAAAAAGCTTTTTTCTTTGCAGCTTTCTCTAAATATGAACATTACTTTCTCTTTTCTATTCAATATAAAATAAGCTAATAAGGTTTTTCAAACTGGTTTCATTTTTCTACTAAGGTTTATTATTGAAAAAGGTTTTGATTTCAGTAAAAGTAACCTTATTCTTTTTAAAAACCTTAGTAGAAAATTAAGCGTATTCGTGTTTTTTCAGTCAGAAAGCACTATTAACTGCAAAAAACAACCACTCAAAACGTTATCAAAACTATTCAAAGCATCATCAAGAGAATACAAAGCGTCATCAAAACTATTCAAAGCATTATCAAGAGAATACAAAGCGTCATCAAAAGAACTCAAAACATCATCAAAATTATTCAAAACGTTATCAAGAGAATACAAAACGTTATCAAAACTATTCAAAACGTTATCAAAAGAATTCAAAACATCATCAAAACTATTCAAAGCGTCATCAAGAGAATACAAAACGTTATTAAAACTATTCAAAACGTTATCAAAACTATTCAAAGCGTTATCAAAAGAACTCAAAACGTTATCAAAACTATTCAAAACGTTATCAAAACTATTCAAAGCGTCATCAATAGATAAGAAAACGTCCGCAAGAGAATACAAAACGTCTGCAAGAAGTTTTGCCTAAGTTTACTGTAATATTTTTATAATATTCTATTATTTTTTATTTGATATGAAATGTATTTCTATGAATTTATTTAGGTTCGCATAAAATTATTTGATAATTTTATTTTATGAATTGATTTTTGAAAGGATTTTTTAATAAAAAGCAAAAATGAACTTCACTTTCAAAGCGTGGAATCCATCTAATGCTTTTCATAAAAAAAATCCTTCCCAAATACAATTTGGGAAGGAGGTAAACTCTATTAATAATTTAGAAGAAGGATTAACAAATTATTCTATTCATACCTTAGTAAATCAATAGGATGTTGTTTTGAGGCGCGGTTTGCAGGCATAATGCCAAAAACAAGTCCAACGCTAATTGAAACGAAGAAAGAGATTAGCACTGAGATTGGAGAAACAATTGTTTTAATGTCGGTTGAAGACTCAATTATTAAACTCACTGCAATACCTGCAATAATTCCAATAAAACCACCTGTTAAACTGATTGCTACAGCTTCACTAAGGAATTGCAATAATATGTCTTTCTGCTTAGCACCCACAGCAAGCCGGACACCAATTTCTTTTGTTCTTTCAAGCACCGAGGCAAGCATAATATTCATAATACCAATACCACCAACAATAAGTGAAATTGATGCAATAGCCCCAAGCACAAAATTGAAAATCTGCTTAGTTCTTTGCTCTTGCTGAAGAAGAAGTTCAGGAACAATTATTTCGTAATCTTTTACTTCGTTATGGCGTCTAAGCAACATTCTGTCAATCACATCGCTCAGCTTAGTTACATTTTCGCTTTTGTTTACAGTAACAACAATTCTGTCTAACTGATTTAAATTTATATCTTTATTATTATCTTCCTCACCATCATCGGAACTTCGATTGGAGGCAAGGTCTTTTTTTGTAATTAAAGACCTGTTTTTGAAACGCAGCAAGACAGTAGAAATTGGAGCGTAAACCTCAAAATTGTAATTCCTGATACCAAGGTTTTGTATGTTTTCTTTAGAGATATTTTTTTCTTCCAGAACGCCAATAACTTTAAGCCAGAGATGCCCACATTTAATTGATTTCCCGACTGGGTCGTCAGTGGGAAAGAGTTTAGTTCGGACTCCAGCACCAATAATGCAAACTGGCTCACCAAATTCAAGATTTTTTTCTAAAAAATTACTTCCACTTTTAATATTAAAACTATTGGTTTTGAAATAATCTGACTTTATTCCGACCAAATTAATATTGTATTTTGTTCCTTCCCTCAAAGCAAGTGTCTCAATTACGGTTTCAGGGCTAACAGCATCAACATTGGGAAGGTCTTCAATGCTATTTGCATCGGCAAGATTTAAGCCGGGCGTGTATTTGTTTTTTTCCTCTTTTTTTTGTTCGTTAGATTCTTCTGTGGCTTCGCTTTTTTTCGTTAAATCAAGTGGTTTAATAATGATGTTATTAGTGCCGAGTAATCTCATTTTTTCAAGTATTTCCTGCTCGGCGCCCTTTCCAATTGCAAGCATAGCAATAACAGAAGCAACTCCGCAGATGATACCGAGAGAAGTAAGCACCGCTCTTAATTTATTTTGAAGAATAGCTTCGCTTGCTATTAAAAAATTATAGATGAATATTCTCATTGATTATTTCATTAAAAAAGATACTTGAATATTTTCTGTTTTATCAGGTGTGTTCATATAAATCATATCTTCACGAGTCATTCCTTTTTTGATTATTACAGAATTTTCGTTCATAATACCGAGTTCAACCTGCTGTTTTACAATACCTTTTCCATTTTTTTTGTAAACAAAATTTAATTTTTTTCCTTTTACGTCTTCAGTATGTATGCACTCAATAGGAACAAACAGCGTGCTATCAATTGTAGCGATATTGATTTCGTTGCTTGTGGTCATTGAAGGTAAAAGAGTAGTGTCTTTTTCGTTAATTTGAATAACTACCTCGAATACTTTTGAATCGGAATTTTTCCTTTGCTCACCAATATTTGCCACTCTTGTAACTGTTCCAGTTAAGAACTTGTTAGGAGCAGCATCAAGTTTGATGACAGTTTTTTGATTTGTTTTAATTTTTTGAATGTCAATTTCATTAATGTAAGTAATGGACTGCATAGATGAAAGGTCTGGCAACGTAGCAACAACGGGGTCCCAGGGGCTGATGGTAGAGCCGACAATTCTTCTGGAGCCATTCCATTCTCTTGCATAAATCACCATTCCGTCAGCAGGGGCTAAAATCGTAAATTCCTTCAAAATATCCATCAAATTTGTTAATTTTTGCCTTTCTTTTGATAAATCAGTACCAACTTCAGCAATTTTTGCTTTTGATTGTTTTACTTTTGTTTCATAATTTTTCATTGCCTGCTTGTAAGCTCTTTCAACTTTATCGTAATCAATTTCTGCCTGACGAATAGTAGCTGGTGGCTCATATTTAGATTGCTCTTTAAGAAGTACTTTTTCCTCTAAAGAATACTTCATATTTTCAATTTCGTCTCTTGCAGCAGACAAGGTTAAAGTGCTGTCAAGCTGAGTTTGCAAATATTGCGATTCAAATTTTTGGATATTAAGCTCAACATCTTTAATTTTTCCCATTATTTCAGCTTTATCAAGTTCGGCAACAAAGTCGCCGGCTTTTACCTGAGTTCCTTCGTCAACAAGGCGGGAAATTTTCATCTGCCAGATATTTACACTTCTTGCATTCGAAGGTCCCATGATTTCAATTGAGTTCTTTGCCTGAAGTTCACCAGTAGAACTCACTGTTTGAATAAACTTACCATAACTTGGTTTGATTAGAATATTATCCTCAGTTGCTTTGACAAAAAAGAGCTGCCATACAGCGATAATAATTATGATTAATATCCCGGCAAAAATAAAATACTTAGATTTCTTCATATACAATTATTTACATATTTGATTAAAAGAGAGATTTTATTAAAAATTATATTCTTTTTCTAATACTAAATTAAGAAAATTAATTACTTCTTAATATTAATAATTAAAAGTTTTTTTCTCTTTATACGATTGAAATTGAAATTTGTTTTAAACTTACCGGAACTGAAAAATCAAGCATTAATACCAAATTGCTAACAATAATGGTAATATAATCTGTCATTCTGAAGCGCAGCGAAGAATCTCACAAGTCTTTGCTACTACAGACTTTGAGATTTCTCACTTTGTTTACCAATGACATCTTCAAGATGTAGGACTTCTCAATCCAAAAAGTCAAAATACACAAACAGATTGTTGCTTTTATGACTGAAGAGATGAATTTCTTTCATTTCCTTTTAAAATAAAATAGAAGAAAAACGGGGTGCATAGTATAAAATATGAAATGTCGGCTCTGCTCCCAAAAAATGTTGCGTTTAATCCATCAGTAATTAAGTGATAAATGAAGTAAATCATTATGGTAGTAAACAAAAAGAAACCACTATAAAAGAAAATATCTTCTTTTTCTTTAATAAAATAAAACGATAAAAATGTAAGAAGAATGCAGAATATGCTTAACCAGCTTGGCATTAAAAAAGAAGATTGGATTATAAATGGATTCATTTCTAAAAATTCCTGAAAATGATTAACTACAAATGGCAGGAAAGTCGCAACAAAAGCAGTAAATATTATTAAAATAATTTTTAGTGAATCTCTCATACTATATATTTTGTTTTTCAGTAAATAAATTGATAATATAATATATGGTATGATTAGTACATTTCTGGTCGAAATCAGCAACCCGATAATTATGCCATTTATTAATAAATGCCTGTTTTTTTTCATATTTAGTGAATGAATAAAAAATAAAATTGATAGCACAATCAAACTGCTGTTCGTGAAAATATTGCTTCTTGAAATTGTTTCCCACAAATAAAACGCAGAACAGGTTACTAAAAGTACTCCAGCTATTTGATTATTCAAATTGATTTTTGAATACTTTAAAATTACAACAAAAACAATCAAACCAAAAAGCGAAAAGAAACCCAACTCACCTGTAAAGTAAAATGGTAAAGCAAACAGAAAGTAAAAAGGCATTGGGCCCGGCATATTGCCTAAATGTGATATCGCATTATAGACGTAGCCGGAATTAAAATAGCTATCCCAGAATGAAGTTATAACGCTAAATCTGTCAACGTTCAGAGATGGTTGAAGTATTAAATTAAACAGAATTACTGAAAAAATGATGTAAATCACTGCTATAAAGAAAATAAGGAATTTTTTGTAATGAACTTTAAATTTTATAAGATTTCTAAAATGATAAATCGAATAATAAATTATTGAAATTATTACAGATATTGCTAAATAATATTCAGTTACTCTTTCTACATACTTCACTAAAAAAAATAAATTTATAATTAGAAGGATTACTATTGATATTTTTTCTTTAATATTTTTCATATATTCACAATTCCAGATATTCTATTTATAGAATATTGTAATAC
>DAIOVK010000042.1:0-12908 GCA_036759045.1 Kapaibacterium sp. (SeqCode)
TTCTGACATTCGTCAGAATGACACTTTTACTTATGTCATCTCCATTTAAATAAAGCACTTGCTTTATAAGGGGGTTCGAAATTACAAGATGTTATAGTCAGGTTTTCAAAGGGATATTACTCTAGTGTAACTATTCATTGAAAAACTGATAAACATTTATTGTCAATCCGACTCCCAAAATGAAGTAAGACCTTTATTTAAATGGAGATGCGATAAGGTTTAGAAAGATTAGAAGGTTTAGATAGTTTAGATATTTAACTTTCTCAAAACTCTGAAAAACTTTACGAAAGTATTTAGCTCTCTTACATTGCGAAAGTTTCTTTACTTTCGTAAAGTTGAGTAGTGTAAAATTCCCTTACTATCAAAATAACAATTAAAATCTCCTTCTTTTATCAATTCAATAAAAAAAAATTGCTAATTTTGTAATAAGATGAAAAGAAACAACGAGCTATGGCATTTTAAGCATTTTGCTGTTATACAGACTGCGTTCATTGGGGACACAGTCCTTACGCTTCCACTTATACAGGCAATTCGGGACAATCAGCCGAATACCCGTATTACCGTTGTTATAACACCTGCTTCAGCTCCGCTTTTCGATTGCGTTAAAGCTGTTGACCTTGTAATTATTTTCGATAAAAGGAATGAGCATCGCGGTTTAAAAGGAATAAAAATGATTTCAGATAAACTCAATGCAATGAAAGTAGATTGCGTTATCGCCCCACACCGCTCTTTACGCACTACTTTATTGACTTATTTTACAAATCCCAAATTTTCAGTTTCTTTTAACAAATCTGCTTTTTCATTTCTTTATAAAAAAAGAAGCTTCTATGATTTTTCCATGCACGAGATAGAACGCAATTTATCACTTCTTGATGCTTTCGATTTTTATGATGAAAAAGTATTAAATGATGTCGAATTAAAATTTTGTGAAGAAGATGAATTTATTGTTTTAAATAATTTAAAAAATATAAATGAAAATCCAATTTGCATAGCTCCGGGAAGTATCTGGAATACGAAACGCTGGAAGAAAGAAGGTTTTATAGAGTTAATTAAGATACTAAAAAATAGAAACTACGATTGTATTTTGATTGGTTCAAAAGCCGATGAAGAACTGTGCAGTGAAATTGCTGCCTTATCCGGTGGCTATAATTTAGCAGGAAAATTGTCTCTTTCACAAACCATTTATCTATTAAAACAAAGCAAGCTATTAATAACAAACGATAGCGCTCCAACTCATTTAGCTGGCTTGGTTAAATGCCCGACAGTAACGATTTACGGACCTACCTCGCCGAATTTTGGTTTTGCTCCGCGTGGAAATTTAGACAGAATTGTTGAAATAAGCGGACTGAAATGCCGACCTTGCCGTATTCATGGCTCTAAGAAATGCCCCATCGGAACTTTCGATTGTATGGAAAAAATCTCGGCTCCGATGGTTGCTGAAAATGTCTTTGAAATTATTGCTCACCTTACAAATTTCTCTCATGGGAAGTGAAATAAGGTTTGTGTTAATAGGTTTTTAATTCACTTGTCTTATTCCCCTCTTGAGAGGGGCAGGGGTGTGTTCTTTCTTACTTTTTATATCTGAAACAATTCCAAGGATAGACACTATAATAAACAAATGTCTTTTCTTTATTCAGAAAGTACTTTTTTAATAAGGAAAAAAGAACACACCCCTTTAATCCCCTCTCAAGAGGGGAATTAGAAATATTAATTATAAAACTACAAACTTCTTTATAATTACATTTTCTCCTGCCTGGAATTTAATAAAATATACTCCAGATGTTAAATTAGAAATATTGAACTGCTGGCGGTTTATTCCTTTGGCAGCATCAGAAATATTTCTAACTTCAATCAATTCACCATTAATAGAATAAAGTGAAATCATAACATCAGATTCATTAGTCAAACTATACTCAATATTTATGAAGCTGCTAGCCGGATTTGGTCTGATATTAAAATCAAAGTCATTGCTGTAATTTTCTTCTACACCAACAATTGTTCCAGTAATAACAAAAACAGCATCCTGATGATATCGTAATTCTGTATAAGGTTCGTCCAAACTTACGTCTCTTATATTATTTGGTATGAAAGCGTAAATTACTGTGTCATTATCTTTAAAAACTTTAATGTTCAACAGTTCATCTTCTTTTGCGCCATCGAAAGTGCCAGTGTTTTCGTCATCACCCCAAACAGTAAAAACTGCCTGATTGTTCATTGCAGTTCCAATGCCGACCATCTGGTCTAATTCGTTATAAGCAGCAACATTATAGCCGTTATAGCCAATAATGGTAGCAATGATTACAGCAGTGTTACCCGTCAGCTTTCCAATAAGGTTTTCATTGAAAACAGGTGGTTTCCGTATGTCAATTATTTTTGTTGTGTCATCATAAGTTAGAGTAACACTTTTTGTAAAGAAGCACTTAAGTCCCATTCCTGGATAAATTGTTTTTATTGTATTAAAATTATAAAATGGAAGATATAGATTACCATTTTCATCTTTAGCAACAAGTAAATCATTTTTTACATTTTTAAAAACAACATCACAACTTTGATTGAAATCAAGGTAATATGGTAAAAGGGTCCAGCCCCTTAAAAGATATAAAGGATTAGTAAATGGGTCAATTTGAGCGCCTGTTATAGATAAAGTATCATCAGCAGATGTGTTTACCCAGTATGCTTCGCTATAATTCCAATTACCAATTTCATTTTGCTGATTAGGAATATATCGTTGGTTAAGAATATTTTTTACTATGCCAACCGAGGAGTAATTCATAAATATACTTTCTAAATTTTTTATATTAGGATTTATATAAGAAGAAATTAAACTCCAATCTTTCATTAAAGGAATTTTGAAGGTTTTAGAAATTATATTTGTATTAAGGGAGCCGATAACTGAAACAGCATCAATTTGATAATTATCTGGACCGGAGAGATAAGTAACATTTGCGTTTAATTCCAAACCAGCTCTCGAATCCCATACTTTAATCGTATATATTTCATCAACATAGAAGCCATCTTTGAAATCAGAATTATGATTATCGCCCCAAACGGTTATACTGATTGTCTCATTTGCACAAATTGAATAGCCGGCACAAACTAATTTATCTTTATCAGAATAAAATACGCCAACAGCATCACCTTGTAAGAAATTACGTCCATTGATAATAAAATTCTCTCCAAATACTTTTTGGAGCATAATGGTAGAAGAATTACCCGTGTTGTTTACGTATTTCCATTCGTCTGGTGGTTTTACAATGATTTCTTTTATTGTTTTAAAAGTCCATACTTCAGACCAGTTACTAGAAATCTGTTCGTAAGAACATTTTACCCGCCAGTAATAACTTGTATTAAGCTCCAAGCCACTTGCCTGAGTAAAAATACCAGTCAGCGTTTCATTCTCGTAGAAAAGTATAGAAAAATCAGATAGTTTAGAAATTTGTATATGATAAGTCGTTGCTTTTTCAACTTTGTTCCAGGTAAAAGTCGGATTTAAAATGACTTCATCGGAATTATTAGCTGGACCAATCAATTTTGGTGCTTGCAAGGTATCCTGGCTCTTTTGAGTTGTAAAATTCCACGTTTCAGACCAGTTACTTACTAAGGTGTTGTTTTTTGCTAAAACCCGCCAGTAATATTTTGTATTATAAATCAAATCTTTCACTACAATGTTCGTTTGTGAAATTTCCTGTTCATCTTTAATTAAAACATTAAATTCTTTATTTTGAGATAGTTGGAAATGATAAGCATTAGCATTTTGAACTTCTTTCCATACAAAATTTACAGTCAAAGGAAGACCTACGGCGTTATTTGAAGGTGAATTTAATTTGGGGGAATTTAAAGTTTCTTCCTGTGTTGTAAAACGCCATACGTTTGACCATTCGCTAAGTATAGATTGGCGAAATGCAGCAACCCGCCAGTAATACTGAGTACTTGCTTCCAAACTTGTAGATAGGGAATAAGTGCTGTCGGTAAGGTTTAATTCATTTGCAATTAAAATACTAAAATCAGCATTTTTGGATAATTGGAATAAATAATTAGTGGCTATTCCTACTTTATACCATTTAAATATAGGAGTTAAAGTAACATTCATTGAAATGTTCTGCGGCTGAATTAAGATTGGAGCAGGAACTTCCAACTCCTTTATTGTAAAACTCCTTCTTTCTGACCAGTTGCTATACGAATTTCCTTTCTTTGCTCGGATGCGCCAGTAAAACTTTGTATTATATGTAAGATTTTCTGCGTTAAAAGTAGTATCAGTTATTATTTGATTATATCTTATACTATTGAAATTTGTATCTCTTGCTATTTGGAAAACATATTGAGTGGCATTTGAAACTTTAGCCCATTTTAAAGTCAAATCCGGCTCTAAATCTTCTGCGTTTTGCTGGGGATAAAGTAATATCGGGGCATCAAGATATTCCATCATTGTAGTAAATTTTCTTGGAAAGCACCAAAAGCTGTTCGAGGTTTGATTAAACGCCTGAACCCTCCAGTAATATGTTGTAATATAATTCAAATTTGATACAAGGAAAAATGTATCGGTTATTGAATTTTGTTCTAAAAATATAGTATTAAAATCAGAGGTTTCAGAAACTTGAAGTTTAAAATGAGTTGCTCCGGGAACAGCATACCAGCCAACTAATGTTTGCAATGGAATATTTTTTGATTCATTTAACGGATAATCCAGCATAGGAACAACCAGAGCAGGAGCTATTCCTGAATAAATAGAAGAAACAATAAAATAGCAATTAATGCTATAATTACCGGAACCTTGATAATATGTAACATTTAAGTTAGGATATTCGGTATCTGTGGATTGCTTCCAAAACCGATAATGAATTGTTTCGCCCGGTTGCAAGCCATCAATTTCTGGAGTTTGGTCATTATTTCCCCAAACTGTCAATCCGGCATTTGCATTATTCTGCCATACTACAGCTCCAACACATAATCCGGCTGGGGTAAAAGCACCTATTTCATCTCCCTGTGATAATAGTACTCCGTCAATAGTCGCAGTATTCAATTGGATAATTACAGTTCCATTAGCCCCGGTATTGTCTAAAAATGTAAAATGTTGAGGTTCCTGAGCAAACAAATAGCTGATATTTAAAATAAATAAAATAGCTAAAAGATACACTTTGTTTAATTTCATTGGATAATTCCATTTCTTATAAAAAATACCTTTTTTTCAAAAATAATAATTTTTTTTTTAAAATCATCATTTTATTTATAAGCGTTTCCTTTGTAATTTTATTTTGAATTTTTTTAATAAAACTGAAATTAAATTGCATAATTTAAAGCAAGATATAAAAGAATACGCTTTGCAAATCGGTTTTGCTGATTGCAAAGTTACTAATGAGATTAATTATCGAAATATTGAGAATTTTTATAAGGATTGGCTTGGAAGAAAATTTAATGATAAAATGAATTTCTTAGAGCGAAATCTTGAAAAACGCTTCGATTTAAAAAATATACTTCCTGATGCAAAAAGCGCTTTGGTGTTTTCAATTTCATATAATTTTGAACAAAAGATTAACAATGAAATGAAAATATCAAGATACGCTTTAATTAAAGATTATCACAAAGTTATATTTGAAAAACTAAAAAAAGTTGATGATTTTATAAAATTAAGAACTACTAATTACAAATCAAAAATATTTGTAGATACTGGCCCCATTCTTGAAAAACAAATAGCGAAAAAAGCCGGTATTGGTTGGCAGGGACGTAATAGCTTAATTATTTCTAAAAAATATGGCTCATGGATTTTTCTTGGAGTAATGATAACAAATTTAAATTTGGAAAAAGATATTGAGCAACAGGATTGTTGTGGAAAATGCCGCTTATGTATAGAAAACTGCCCAACTCGTGCAATTACTGAAAACAGAAATATAGATGCCAGGAAATGCATTGCTTACTGGACAATTGAATCTAAAGAAGAAATATTTCCGGATTTTATAAAGAAAAATCAAAATAAGTGGATTTATGGCTGCGATATTTGCCAGGAAGTTTGCCCCTGGAACAAAAAAGCTAAAATAGCTGATTGTAAGGACTTTATTTTAAATAATGATATTTCAAACATTTCAAAAGAAATATTAAAGAATTTGAATGAAGAGTTATTTAATGATTTGTTTAAAGATACTCCAATTGCCCGACTTGGACTTAAAAGATTGAAAAGAAATATTGAAGGAATTTAACCTTTATCTTTCAAAATAATCAATACTTTAATACTCCTTCCCATGTTGCACTTGGGAAGGAGTTCAAAGTGTAAAAACAATATGTCATTTCGATAAAATAATATCAATACCAGCATTTCCAGTTACATGCAAAACTTTGCTTATATATTCTTTTTTTGTGATTGAACCGTGACTTAGAAAATGTGTTTCACTATATGAATAAGTTAATGTTACTAAACTCTTATTTACTATATCATTATCTAAATTAAACATAATTGTTGAATCAGTGATTAAAGTTGGTGTAATGTTGTTTAAGACTATAGAATAGCTCAGCTCATCGTGCATTTCGTCATTATAGTTCAATGGATATCTTCCTGATATTGAAAGCGTTAAAATATTGGGATTAATATTATTAAATTTTAAATTCATTTTTACATCAACATCTCCGTGTTCATCATTTCTTTTAAAACTGATTTCACTTTTTATATCAATTGTTTTGGATAAATCAAAACTATTATTATAATATCCACTAAAATTGTACAAAGTATCCGTTTTAGGTGATTCATTATTGCGTAAACTCGTAAAATAACAGGGGATATTTCTAATTTTTAATGAATATGACTTTATATTTAAAAAATTATAATTATTGAAAGGTGATATTAATTCTAATGAATCTTTAAAACTTAAAATATCTTTTCCATTTACAATTTTAATTTTATATTTACCCGGAATTTGATTTTCAAATATAACTACAATCGAATCATTGCTTTTAAAAAAATAGGGAGCATAATAATCGTTAAAGTAAACTAAAGTTTTTCCCTGATAATTTAAATTTTTACCATAAATAGTAATTTTTGCATAAGTTGGAGCTATTTTTGGTGAAAAATCTATTAATTCAATTCCACCGGGATTAGAAGGGTTAACAACATTATCACTTTTGTTGCAAGAGATAATTACTATAATTATCAGTAATTGAAAGATTAATGAAATTGATTTTTTCATCTTTTCCTCTTTGAATTTTTGTTTTGCAAAATACAAAATAAATTGGAAAGATTGAACTTCTTTTTTTTAAAAAAAGGGATGCTGTTTTACTTGAATGTAAAACGAACATCCCTGTTTGTTTCTTTTTAAAATATTTTAAACTTTTATTTTCTGTATTTAGAAATATATTCTTCTACTTCGGGAATGCCACCTTGCAAAACGAGGTAACCATTGCTTGGCTCTCGTTCAGTGATTTCACCAGAAACCGGAGTGAGCATTATTTCGTGGACTCTTTCCAAATCGTTGGTTTGTCCTAATGCCCAGCATAGTTTCATATATGCAACTTCTGGGAGCATATTTGCTGATGGGACAACGCCAAGTTCCATCATATCTCTGCCAGTATCGTAAACATACATTTGAACGTAACCCCAAAGAGTTTGAACGGTCATATAAACAGCAATGTTCTTTTCTTTTGCTTTCTTAAGAGCCGGATAAAGTGGTTTATTGACGTGTCCAAGACCGGTGCCTGCAATCACTATTCCCTTATAATCATTATCAATTAAAGAGTAAATAATGTCTGGCTGCATATTCGGATAGTAATAAACGATTGCAACTTTTTCTTCAAAAGCTGTGTTGATTATGACGCTCTTATCATTTCTTCTCTTATGGTAATCCTGACGAAGTGGTGATATTTTTTTTCTATCGACCATAGCAAGTGGAATATCGCCAATTGTTCTGAAAGTAGAACGGTAGCTGGAGTGCATTTTACGAACACGTGTTCCGCGATGGAGTAAGCCATATTCATCGGAAGTAGGTCCGAACATACAAACCATAACTTCAGCAATATCGCTTTCAGCAGCAGCTTTAACGCTGTGCATCAAATTAAGTGCAGCATCAGAAGAAGGACGGTCGCTTGAACGCTGTGAGCCAACCATTACGATTGGAACAGGTGAATTTTGCACCATAAAGGAAAGTATAGCAGCGGTGTGGTGCATTGTATCAGTTCCATGCCCAATTACGATTCCTGTAGTTCCTTTGCGAATTTCGTTTCCTATTGCTTCAGCTGTTCCTTTCCACTGTTCTGGCCCCATATTTTCACTGAAAACGCCGTATAGCTTTTCGGTTTCGAGATTGCAGATATCTGCAAGTTCTGGAACAGAGCCGTAAAGTTCGCCGGGAGAGAAAGCCGGAATAACAGCTCCTGTGCGGTAGTCTAAGCGGCTTGCTATAGTTCCGCCGGTTCCGAATAGTTTAACATTAGGACGATGCGGGTCGTAAGGAAATTCTTTCTCCGGAATTTTGTAGTGAGCTTCTTTTCTGCCAAGAATATTTATATCTTTAATTTTATTTGCAGCAATACCAATATTATATCCGGTTCTTAATTTCAAAACAACGTGGTATTGGTCAGCAGTTTCTGAACGTGGAAGAATAATACCAACAAATTTATAATCTGCAGTAGTAATTTCAACATCGCTCCAAATCATAGCATTGAACTGCTTCAATGTGTCGAGGGCTTCACCTCTGTAACCTTTATATGCTTCATTATTTGCCATTACTTATGCTCCTACAATTCAATTTGATTTAATAATTTGTCAACCTGGTCGAATTCAACTGTGCCTCGAAACGTGTGCATTATCTTACTTAAATAAATATCTCTTTTCTTCTCTTCGTTCTTTATTTCTACTTGTTTCGTTACATCAATAATTTGATTTTTCATTTCTTTAAGTTGTTCTTCAGTAATTTTTTTTGGAAGAATAACATCATTATATTCCAGATTTTTTATTGCTCTTTGCAATGCAATTATTATAGCATCTCTTACAATTCTTTTTTCAGAATATGCTTTTAAAATATTATAGAAATATTCTTCCTTGATTGCAGAAATATCGAAACCTTTTTTCTTTAATTTTTTTGGATAATCAACTATTACTGTTGCTGCAAGCATTGGTTTGATATTAAGTTCTTTTATAATTCTTTCAAAAACGTTTGCATATTTAGAAAAAGCAAGAATTTTTACGTAATGCTGGGGTAGATTAAGATTTTTATACTCTTTTTCACGAACCCAAATTTGCTTTGGAAGATTTGATCTGATTTGTTCTAATTTCTCAGTCGTTACCTTTTTGGGAGGTAAATCTGTATCGGGATACATTCTTTGAGGTCCGGGTAAAATGCGTTCAAAACCATTGGTGCCATCGTGGAGTGCCTGACGCGTTTCAGAAGGAACGCCAATAGTAGCTTCTTTTGCCCTGATTATAATTTCCTTGGCGCCTGTTGTAGCATCTTGTTTATTCCCCCAGACAAGAACAATTGTATCGTCTTCAGTTGCACCGATTGCTTTTCTTAAAGCTTTTCCTTCGGCTGATGATATTGTTTCACCTTGGTAATCTGAATGAATGATATTTGGTAAGGTAGTCAAACAGGCAATAACGCGGACTCTGTCAGAAATTTCTTTTGAAAAATAAGTATCGGTTTGGGTCTGCCAGCGGAGTAAATTCTTGAAGTTACGCAAAGTAACGCAATAAACTAATTTTCCTTCATATATAGCATTGTAAATTGGTTGGTAGCGAGTTTTCCTTAAAATTTTTGTAACATCATCAACTTTTGCAGAGAAAGTATCTTCAGTGATTCCGCGGCGATGAAGTTCTTCACGTAATTTAAGCAAATTCCACTGACGCATTGCTTCGTTGTATGTGAGTAAAGGAATGGTTGTAATTTTAGATACACCTTTTATTTCAATACGGGTTCCGCCGGTAACGCTGACGTTTACGTCTTCGCGCCCGGCACCAATACCAGTTCTAACCTTGCCGGTGCTTCTTGCGAGTCGTCTCAAAAGATCATTTACTTCTGCAACTTCTTGTGGAGTTCTCATCTCTGGTTCGGTAACGGTTTCAATTAGAGGCATTCCAAGACGGTCTGCCAGATAAATTCTTTGATGACCGATATCGCTAAATTCACGGCAGGAATCTTCTTCAATCGACATTTGGATTATATTGATATTTCTGTCTTTAAAAGGAATGAAACCACCAACGCTAACAATTGCAGTACGTTGAAAACCGGTAGGGATACTTCCATCAAGGTATTGCTTACGAGCTATATGGATTTCATCGACAACAGATGAATTTAGAAGCATACCAACTTCAATTGCAATATCCAATGCCTGGTCGTTAATCTGAAAAGGTGGAGTGTCGTCCATTTCGTAAGTACAAACAGTGCTACGGTTTATTCTGTAAATAATATCCTTTTTTGTTTTAAATTCCATTAATGCTGTACCATCGTATTCTCCAAGTTCTGATAACGTAGGGCGCATATGCCTTAATATTTCTGCATGGTAATCAGAACTATACTTTCCAGCGGGACATCGGCAAAATAGTTTTTTTTCTGTTAACAATTGCTGGTGTATTTCCAAGCCAGATTTGAAACCGACCTTAGCGTAATCCTCAGCAGTCATTTCCTCGAATGGCTTAAAATTAAATTCGTACATTTATTTCCTCAAAACATTTATATTATAAATTATATCTTTCTTTTTTTATAACTGCCTTTTCATAAAATTACAAAATTACTTTATTTATCTTAAATTTTATAATTTTTTTGATTTTATTATGTTTATTATTATAAATATCAGTAGTACTGAGCTATCGGAATTTTTTATTTTGCTTATTATAAAATGAATTCATATATTTAGAACTCCTGACTCCTCGTAGTCTGTTATTTCGCATTTTATCAAATGAAAACTCTTATTAAAAAGTGAGTTATCAATTCGTCATTAGTTATTAGTCACTAGTCATTTATAGTTACAAACTAATAATCAATGACTAATAACTAATAAAAGAATATTTGCTAACTGCGAAATTATTCTATACGAGGCAAATCTCCTAGCTCCTTTATTTTCTTTATGGGACAAGGAGTTCTGAATTTCATAAGTTTTTTCTGCAAATATAATGCAATTATACGTTCTAATCAAGTATTTATTATTTTAGGGAAGAGGGTGCTGGGGAATGGGGAGGGAAAGGGGGTTTTGGGGTGGTGTTTTGGAGATGTTAAAAAAATATATATTTAATGTGATAATATTTTAATAAAAATGAATTTAGTTTTTTTTTGGAAAATACTATTTATTCTTCAAACTTTTCAAATATTCATTTGGAGTTAAAATTAGTATTTCTGATTCTTTAAAATCTTTTACGTTTCTTGTTATTATCATATTACATCTCATTTCCAAAGCACAATAGTATTGCAATGAATCCTCAAAATCTTTAAATTTTGATGAAAGTGCCTTGTCGATTATCTTATCGGTCAGGTTAGATGTCTCAGCAATTACTTTAAACTTCCTAATTTTTTCTTTAACTAATTCTTTATCTTCTAATCTGGAAAGTAAGTAATATACCGTTGAGTAAGTTAATGCGGATACAATTATTTTTATTTTACCTATATCGGCAAGTGTAGCGATTTTAGCAGATGATTCATAAAATGGTTCACGCTCACCTAATAGATCAATAACTACATTTGTGTCAAGGAAAAGTTTATCTTTCATTTATATTTCTCTACCAAATAATCAGTATATTCTTCTTTGTAATTATAATCAGCAGGTACTTTAACTCCAGTTCTTAAGCTCTTGATAAAGGGAGAAATTTCGATGTCTTCATCTGGTTGAGTTTGATTTTTCGTAATTAAGGTTTTAAGATATGCTTCAATCATATCCGACAAACTTCTTTTTTGTGATGAAGCGTATTCTTTTGCTCCATCAAGCACACTTTCTTCTAAATGTAATGTAAGTTTTAATTCCATAATTTTAATTCATTTAATTTTCTGCAAATATAATGTAATTATACGTTCAAATCAAGTTTTTATTATTTTGGGGAAGAAAGGGCTGTGGTTGGGGAAGAGGATGAGGGAATTAGGTTTTAGAAGATTAATCTTAGTGAGCTAATTCAATAATTTTTCCTTAACTCGCTTTTTTTGACAAATTACAAACACCTCAGTTGTTTGTTGTGATTATATGTAATTAAACAACTGTTCGTTACTTTTTTGGCTTATTTGCTTTAAGTTTTTTAGAAGATTCGTTTTCTGATAAAACAGATTTTGCATTTAATTCCGTTACTACTTTTTTACCAGTTTTTGCTTCCAGTTCAAGCATTGCAACTTTAGCAACATTGCCTCCTTGTTTAGCAACCTTTTTGCTTTCTTCAAAGGTTTGTGGTTCTACTGCTTGCGAAATATCTTTTGTAGAAGCTTCTGCAAGCATATTCAATATGAGTTCGGTATTGGTCATATTGTCGCGCAGGTTTTCTTTTTTCAATCCTTTTAGTACTTTGTATTCTTTAGTAGTATTTCCAGACCATGTTTTTGTAATAATATCAGTAAGAGTTGCAAATTGCTGCCCTTCTTTCAATCCTCTTTTTTTCCACTCATCTGTTAATTCTTTTCGTATTTCAATGCTTTTCAATCGTTGGTTAATCCAGTTTTCGGAATAGCCCAAT
This sequence comes from Kapaibacterium sp. (SeqCode), assembly GCA_036759045.1. Classification (GTDB taxonomy): domain Bacteria; phylum Bacteroidota; class Ignavibacteria; order Kapaibacteriales; family UBA2268; genus JAAYJM01. The sequence goes on from DAIOVK010000042.1 coordinate 12,623, forward strand.
TTTAAATATTGCTCTAAAGCTCTGTCAATAGTCAATTCAGGGTCTTGCATTTCGTCTAAACGTTCGCTTGCAATTTGAGCCAACCATTGCTTAAATGGCTCTGCTTTCGGTGATGGAATGGATTGGATAAGACGAAAAAGCTGCTCTGTATCAGCTACGTCAGTAAGGTAGTATTTGCCATCAGAAGATTGCATTTTCAGTTGTCCGATTTTTTCGGACAACTCACTACCTTCTTTTTTAAGTTTAGTTTTTAAATCACTCCAGTATTTCCTAGGCCTTTCATTAT
>DAIOVK010000043.1:0-12839 GCA_036759045.1 Kapaibacterium sp. (SeqCode)
TGAATAATTCTAAGCCACTTGCAAATGAAGAATTAGTCTCATACAATTTAATACCAGTAAAGCGTGTAGCGGTTGCCCATGATACACTTATTTTAGCACTTTCTTTTTCTTCGGTATTTCTTGCGGCTAATTGAAAAGTATAGCGAGTTCCTGATTGTAATCCAGTTATAGTAATCATATTACTTGATTTGTCAACAACTTTCTTCTCGCTCATACCTGGATTAATATAAAGTACATAGTCTTTGAAGAAAGAACTGTCTTTTGAAGTGGAAGGAGTGAACTTAATTACGATAGTTGAGTCATCTTTTGCATTTGCCATCAGATTTGTTGGGGCATTTACATCTTTTACATTTGGCTTAACGGGGTCGGTGCTGCTTTCGCAACCTGCAAATATCATTGCTGATATTAAAAAAATTACTGCAAATAAGTTTGATTTTAGATATTTCATAATATCTCCTTTTTAAATTTATAAAATAAAATAGTTAAACTAATCTTTTTAATTAAAACAAATTAGAAAGTAAATAACTCTCCTTTATTAATTTCTAAAATAACAAAAAAAACAATTCAAAAAAACTATTTTCTGTTTAATGTGAATTTTTCCAAATTCAAAAAACGTCTTGGCGTTTCCATAATGTCATTCTTTTTAAAGTAGCTACCGCTAACAGAGCGAACATCTTCAACAGAATAAAAGGCATTGGGATTAAAAGTTTTAATAATTCCAATGACTTCTTTCATATCTATTCGTTTAAGTACCATAAATATTAGTTTCACTGGTCCGTGGATACCTTCAGCATCAACAGCAGTAAGATGGTATTTTCTTTCTTTCAAATCTGCAACCAAATCGTTAGCATCTTTATTTGTAATTACCCGAACAATTACCTGTCCAAGAGAAAGCTTCTGTTCAAAAAGTATTCCTATATAAGTTCCAGATGCGTAACCAAGTCCCCAAACAACGTAGTAATAAAAATTATTCAAATTTTGCATTACCTGCGAAGCAGCTGTTACCCAGATAAATGCCTCAAAAAATCCAAATAAAGATGACATTGTTCTATAACCTTTGCTAACCATAATAATTCTAATAGTTCCTAAACTAACGTCAACTATTCTGGCGCAAAAAATTAACAGGGGTATGATTAATAACGTAACTACATTCTCATTAAAATATGTATTTAAATCCATAAGTCCTTTTTCTATTTATTATTTTGGTATAAACGAATGAGCTTATGGAAAATTATATTTTACTATTTTGATTTTAAAATATCCCTTATTTCTGTTAATAGCTTTTCTTCAGTGCTTGGTTCTGGTGCTGCTGCAGGTGCTGCTTCTTCCTTCTTCTTGAATTTATTAATTCCCTTAACCGCAATAAACAGAACAAAAGCGATAATAAGAAAATCAATTACAGTATTGATAAATATGCCATATTTCATCAGAACCGGTTCAGGACCTTCTTTTAGAACTATAGCCAATGAAGCAAAATCCATTCCACCGAGCAAAAGGCCTATTGGCGGCATAATCACATCTGCAACTATTGAACTGACTATTTTACCAAAAGCCATTCCAATAATTACACCGATTGCCATATCCACTACATTTCCTTTTACAGCAAATTCTCTAAATTCTTTCAATAAACTCATAAGAACCTCAATATTATTTATAAAATAATAACTATTTATTATTTTTATTTTCTAAAATACAAATAAATTTAAAAATTAAAAATTTAATTTTAGAAGTTATTTAGATTTTAATAGAGATGATATAATGATATAAAAGAGATATAATCTAGAATTGATAGAGTGGCAGTTAATTTCAGAACTTTTTACCTGTAAGCTAAAATAAAGGAGTTAGGAGATTTTACTCGTAAAGAACAATTACTCAGTTAGCAAATAATATTTTATTAGTTATCATACCAAGTTGCATTAATTGATACAATTAAAGTGTCATTTCGAAGCGCAAAATGATACAAATGCTTTATTATAATCAAGATGACAAACAAAGTTGTCATTGGTACCGAAGTGTGGAATCTCACAAGCTGTTGCTACCACTAAGATTTAGATGTCCTACATCTCGGAGATGTAGGACATCTAAATCTTTAAGATTGTCAAGAATTAAGCCATACTATCTACTTTTTGATAGTATGACATATTTCTTAAAAATCACTTAATCAGTTACAAAGCCAAAGAAACTTTGTGAAAGTTGAATATAAGTCATGCTATCAACTTGTTGCTCGTATTACTGGAAAAAAAATGCCCTTTTAAAAGGGCATTTTTTGAATAAAAGTCTGCTATTTTTTAGAAACTTCAGGATTAAGTAGGAATCTAATGTAATTATTGAAATCGTAATAATCGTTAAATGCTTTTTTAAGGTCTTCCGGTTTTAAGTTCTTAAGGCGTTCATCGTAATTATTAATTGCTTCAGCATCTTCAGAATTATAGTAAGCTGAAGATAAATTAGAAAGCCAGAAATTATTTTTCTTAACCTGAACTTCTCTTGTGCGTTTTAATGTTTCAATGAGTTTAGTAAAGTAACTGGGGTCAACAACATTGTTTTGTAAATTTTTTATAATTCTTAAAGTAGCATTGGTAAGTTCTTCAACTCTATCCGGGTCGGTGCCGAAATAAATAAAAGTTTTATTTTCTTCAGTTGGATATTTGGTTTGATATCCATAAGAACCAACGCCGTAAGTTCCGCTTTCAGCTTCGCGGATAGAATCGGTTAGTATCATATCAAGTACATCAAGCATAGCTTTAAAGTTGAATTTGGATTCCGGATTGACTGGCTTGTTACCATGGAAAAACATATATACTGTGCTTTTATATTCAATACCTTTTTTAACCTCTTTTACAAGTTTTCCACTTGGAGGTTTTATTTTCAAATCTTTGAAAGTCTGCTTTTGTTTTGCTGCTGGTAAGCTTGCAATATATAATTCAACTAATGGTTTAAATTTTTCTAAATCTAAATTTCCAACGAAAAAATAAGTAAATTCGCCGGGGTTTGCAAAGCGTTCTGTATAAAATTTATATGCTTTTTCTACATCGAATTCATTTAATACTTTTTCTGTTAAAGGACGTGAACGGAAATTATAATTAGATATAAAATAATTCACTGAATCACTAAATATTTCATCTGGGTTGTTTTCAGCACTCTTAATCTGCGATTTAAATCTTTCCATTAAAGATAAATAGGCATCATTATCTTTGCGGGTTTCAGTAAACTTTAAATTAATAAGCTGCATAAATGTTTCCAAATCATCTGGAGTAGAGCTTCCGCTTACTCTTTGGTCATTACTTGAAACAGAACTATTAACACGAACTTTCTTTCCTGAGAGCATTTTTTCTAGTTGAGTTTGGTTGAATGTCGAAATACCGCTTTGGTTGAATAAACTTGAAGAATAATTTGCAGAAATATAATCTTCGTCTTTAGCAAGAGAAGAACCACCGAAACTGTATGCTTCAAATAAAATTTCATCATTTTTGAAATCTGTTGATTTTACTACTACTTTTGCACCATTGGAAAGTGTCCATTCAACAGCATCAATTTTAGTAAGTTTTTTCTCCGAAACAACTTTGCCCGGAGTTAATTTTTTACTGAATAATGGTTTGTCTGATACTTCATCTTTGTATGGTTCAAATTGTTTTTTGCTGTACTCTTTAAATTTTGAAATGACTTCATCTTTTGAAGGAACTTTAAACTCTGCTTTTTCAGGTGCAGAAACGAAAAGAACAACATTTTCTTCTCTAATTAATTTTTTAACTAAATTATTTACTTCATCAATTTTTATTTCCGGAAGATATTTTTTATAGATTTCTAATTCTGCTTCGATACCGGGCATACTTTCATCATCAGTAAAATTTGCAACATATTCCCGTGCCAAAGCTGCAGATTCTGTTTTATCTCTTTCAGCATAAGCACTTTCCATAAATTTCATCATATCTTTCTTTGCTCTTTCAAGTTCGGAAGAATTGAATCCGTGCTGATTTGCTCTGAATAATTCTGTTAAAATTGTTTCATAACCTTCAAGAATACTTTCTCCTTTAGGGGCTGCTGTTAAGCCAAAGACCCTTAAATCACTTAAATACTGAGATTCAAAAGCATAAGCATAAATGTAAGGAGGATTGGGTTTACGCTGTATTTCTGTTAATCTTTTATTGAGCATAGTACTCATCATATTTGAAAGCAGATTATAACGATAATTTTCGTAAGTGCTTGATTGTTTGCCTTTATGCTTAAATATTACTTCTACTGAAGGCATTGATAATTCTTTATCAGTATCAACAGAAGCTAATATTTCTTTATGCTCGGGAATTAAAAATTCTTCACGTTTCTTTTCTTTAGCTGGGTTTGTCAAAGTACCGAAGCCATCTTTTATCATTTTTTCAATTTCATTGGCATCGAAATCGCCGACTGCAACTACTGCCATTAAATTTGGACGATACCAGTCACGGTAAAATCTTTTTAATGTTTCATATTTAAAATATTTAATTACGTTTGTATCGCCAATAACGTCACGAACAGCATATTTTGAGTTGTGGAACAGAACAGGTAATTGTTTTTTCTGTATTCTGTCTTCAGGACCTTTTCCTAATCTCCATTCTTCTGTAATAACTCCGCGTTCTTTGTCAACTTCTTCATCATCAAATAATAGTCTTGATGACCAGTCCTCAAGAACCAAGAAACCTTTTCTCATAAGCTCTTTATCGTCAGTAGGAACTTGGAGCATATAAACAGTTTGGTCCCAGCTTGTATAAGCGTTCAAATCCGCACCAAATCTCATACCAATTGATTGAAGATAATGAACTAAATCATTTTTTGGAAAATTTTTCGACCCATTAAAACACATATGTTCACAAAAGTGAGCTAACCCGTCCTGGTCATCATCTTCAAGGATTGCACCGGCATTGATTGCAAGGCGAAGTTCCATTCTTTTTTCAGGTTTCTTGTTCTCACGAATGTAATACTTTAATCCATTGCTTAAAGTTCCAATTTTAACTTTTGGGTCGCTAGGAAGTTTTGCTTTTGGATTGGAAAAATCAAGTTTGGCTTGGGCAAATGCTGTTGTATATATTGCAAGTAATAATATCGCTGCAATGTACAACTTTAATTGTTTGAAGTTCATATTTTTTCCTTATTTTTTTTATATAACTTACTATTTTACAAAAATATTTAATATTACGATAATTTCATAAATAAGTTTTTAATTTTAGGAATTATTAAAATAAATTAATTAATAATGAAAAGAAATCTAATTGTTTCAACTTCTTTTTAAAGTATTACGAGCAGCAAGCTGATAGCATGACTGAGAAACGATGTTATTGGTTACCATCTGATAAAGTAAATACTTCATTATAATGGAGATGATATATTTTTACCCTGTCATTCTGAAGCGGAGAATGACAGTATTATGCAATGTCATTTCTATTTGGATAAAGGCATTGCTTTATAAGGGAGTTCTGAACAAAACTCAAAATTTTTAAAATTTATGTGGTTAAGCTGCAGCTAACTATCAACCTATTGATATTATGGCGTTAAAAAAGTACTTATTCCATTTATAATATTAATTATGTTAGATAATTGAAAAAAAATAAAATAATTATTGATAAAAAGTAAATGTTTTCTTAAATTAGTGAAAAAAAAGATAAATATTATGAGTAACTTAAGGATAAACGAGCGACATTTACAAAAAGCAGTTCATCATCTATTATCAGACCCTTCAGTTGTTAGAAACACAATAAGCGGGAAACGATTGCAGATTCTTTCGCCAGGTAGAATTAATTTGGACGAAGGACCGGATTTCCTTGATGTAGCTATGCTTTTGCAAGGAGATGTGATAATAGGAGATGCAGAATTTCATTTTAAAAGTTCGCAATGGTTAGACCATTCTCACCATACAAACAGCAACTTTAAATCAGTTATTTTGCACATCTGCACTGAAAGCAATTATCCACCTCTTGATGAAAAGCTCGAAACTCTTATATTAAATAAAGATACTATAGAAACTAAATTCATTGAACTCGAAAGCAAGAATAAAAGTGAAATTGATTTAAAATCTTTGGAAGATTTACAGCATTATGCTTTACTGCGTCTTCTAAGAAAAACCTCTGAAGCTAAAATGTTATTAAATGAAAAAGGTTTAAAAGAAACACTTTTTGGACTTTTTTGTGCTTTCATCAATCGCTACAACAGCCGGCGAAGAAGACCAGTTTATAACAAAGAAGATTTTTTAGGTATCATTAGTAACTTACCGGAAACACAAATTTATGAATTTTTAAAAGAGCTCGAAGATGGCTATGAAGTTCCAATACCGGACAGAATGCAATTTCTTTTAAAAGCTCAGATAGCAAGCGAAGGAGCTTCTTTCAGACGTGAACTTATTCTTAATTGTGTTCTTCCTGTTGCAATGTGCTTAGCAAACGATGAGTCAAGGATTTCATTATTCCTTTGGTTTTGGTCAACTCCGGCGTTGAGCAAATACGGACTATTAAACAGAAAATTTCAAAATATTCCCCAAAATTTTTTATGGCAGCAGCAAGGTATGTTGGAATACATCAAAGACTATGGTAAAAAAGCAAACGTAATATCTGATGTTATAAAAGATTATGGTTTCCCACAGGTATTAAGTTTTTATAAACTTGGACGCTCTCCTTTCCAGGAATTGTATGATGAAAGGGAGTAATATAAAAGGGAAGTTCTAAATATTTATATTCCGAGGAGAATGTAAAAAGTTCTAATTAATATTCACATCAAAGTTAAGCATCTATTGCTTGACCACATAAAATGAATATAATAATCTTGTCATTCTGAAGCGTAGCGAAGAATCTCACAACTACTTGTTGTTACAGAGTTTGAGATTCTTCGCTACACTCCTAATGAACCACTTTGGCTTTTATAACACGTTACTATATGTATAACAAATATTTACGCTGGTAGATATTCCATATCTACCAGATATGGAATATCTATTCTTTGAAGTCAGAAAGAATATTTTTGTCATGCTATCAACTTGTTGATAGTATGACTTTCTTTTAAATTAATTAATTTTCACAAAAGTAAACGTCTTCGTTTATATTCGCCTCAGAATGACAGACAAATGTAAAGATGTCATTGGCAAACGAAGTGAGGAATCTCACAACTATTTATTAACACGGAACTTGAGATTCTTCACTTCGTTCAGAATGACATAATATAATAAGTTTTTTTACAATTTACAACACTAGCAATTCTTATGGCTATAAGAGAACATATTAGCCATTTATTAAAAAGCGTGATTTTTTTTCTATTTTGAAGAGTTTTGCTCCTTATAATTTTCTTTTTCAATTTTAAAATATTCCAAATTGTCAAAAGTGGAATTTGATTTAATCAGGTTTCTTGAAGAATTCTCTGGATAAATAAGCGAAGAGGCGCCACTCATTTTCAACAGATAGCCATTTCCAATCTGCATATCTCCTATTTGATTAATACCCCAAGCAGGGAAATATATCTGCCCGTATCCGTTTTTTACAATTTGTAGATTAGAGCTAATGCTTGCTAATGTAGTAGAAATTGGCATTGAGCTATTGCGGATGTATGAAATTAAATTCCAGTTCTGATTTAAAGGAATTGGATTTTCTTCAGGAATTAAAGCGAATCCATTGATTGAAAGAGTGGCAGGTGAGGACATATAAACCTTATATCCATGATTAACATTCCAGTTACCAATCGCATTAAATTCCCAGGCAGGAGCATAGACCTGACCAGCACCGTTTTTCACAAGCACTACATCGTCTTCAATTTCTTCGAATACTGCTACCATATCTAAATTCTCAGGTTGAACATAACTTGAAATAATATTCCAACCGCTTGTAAGTTCAATATTATGAGTAACAGGCAAAACCGGCGGAATAGTAGTAAATGAAAAAGCTGCAGACCAAGGACTGGAAGACTGATTGTTACTAGCTTTTACTCGCCACCAAAGTTGTAGGTTGTTTGGAAACTGATAGGTAGATAAATAAGAATTAGTAGATATACCAGTTTGATTTATATAGAGATAAGTGAAAGTTGAATTTCCTGAGACCTGTAATTGATAAATTGTTGCAGTAGGAACAGCTTGCCATGTAAAATTAGGAGTAACTGAAATATTTACAGCATTATCCTCCGGATTAAGCAAAACAGGTTGCTGCAGAAGTATTTGTGTAGTAAAATTCCAGGAATCAGACCAGGGGCTTGTTCCATTTGCATTTGCTGCTCTTACTCTCCAATAGTGGGGTGTTCCCTGTGTTAAATTAGTCAGTTGCTGAGAAGTAGTCGTTATATTTGATTGGTCAAATACAGTTGAAGAAAAATTCGATTGGGTCGAAACCTGTAATTGATATGATGTTGCAGCAAGCGAAGAGTTCCAAGATAAAGTTGGATTTATGTTAATGTTGCTGCTGTTGTTTGCTGGGGAGCTTAGCACTGGAGAAGCTGGAACAACTATATTTTCTCCAAAAGCACGGACTCCAAGGTCGCGAAGGTTTGTAGTGTTAGTCCCGATTTGAGTCCATGTAGAATTATTTGAGCTAATCCAGCATTTTGCAGTAGCAATTGATGGAGAGCAGTAATTCGTTATAGCAACCTCCATCGGCAGGGGCCAATAATAACCGGGAGTGGAGTAGTAAACTTTTATAAAGAAATTTGCGTTAGCTGCTAAATCTATGGCTGAACTTAAATTAAAGGTATGATAGCCGGGATTTTCAACTGTTTGGTTTGTTAAAGATGCTAACAATCCACTAAAAGCAGAACCGTTGAAATTACTGTAAATATAAAAACTAACTGTTCCTGGTGCTCTCATCCATGTAGCTACTTTTTGTAATGAGAAACTTCCTATAGTTGTAAATTTAATTGCACCATAAGCATTAGTTGAGGAATAACCATAGCCGGAGATACCACCAATTTCATCATAAAAGAATAAATCGCTGTTTTCATTAAAGTCCAAACGATTTGGGAATACGGCGGTTTCGCTATGAACCCTTGAATCATAATAAGAAATATAGAAATAACCACTTTGTCCCCAGTAAGTCCCCCAACTGTTTTTAATAATCCAAGCGCCGTTGGCGGGAGCGCCTGCAACTACATAATTATCATCCCAGCCAACAAGCGTAACAGCGTGATTAGATGGTTCATCTCCTGAATAATAATAAGTAGAATATATTGAATTATATGAATCATCATCCCAGTGCATATTTGAATACAATGCACCATTGTTGTAAAGCCACCATTTTAATTCATATTGAAAATTTGCATCAAGGCGGGTTGGAAGATAATATGCATCTGTAATAAATGCAGTTGGTGAATAAGTGGTTACACAGGTGCTAATATTTACATTATATCCATTTTCCGATTCAAGAATAGGACCTGCTTGTCTTGACATATAAGATGAGGCAAGTTCAGCATTTCCGCCATCACAATGCTCCCAAAGAAAACCATGGCAATTCTTTATATTTTGTTCAGATAAATTATAGCTGCTTAATCCTTGCTTTAACCAGTTGGATTCTATTGTTGAATTTGTTGTAAAAGCCCAGCACGACCCACAATCGCCTTGGTCTTTCACTGATGTAAGTAAATCAAGTGTTCGCAAATCGTAACTTGGTGGTGGATCCCAAAGTAATTTATCACCTTTCTTCCTTTGAATTAAGGAAGTACGTGGTTTGTGTGCTGGCGGTATATATCCTAATCTATGTCCATCTCTGGTTGTTTCTTGCCATTTTCCTTCAGATTTTAAAAGTAAGTAATCAATATATTCCTGATTTAATGGTTCGTCTTGAGTTCCCTGAGAATATAAATTATGACATAAAATTAAATATACCATAATAATTGTTAAATATTTCATAATCAATTCCAATTATGTAAAAAAATAATAATAAATATAAAAAAAATTTTTGTAACCATAAAGTATTTTTATAAATTGTATTTTTTTAGGATCGTGTTTATTTTTATTATTAGACATAAAAGATTGATGATATTTGGAGTTTATGCAATATTGAGATAATTTTTTAATATAGTGAAGTTTTAAAAATTGTCATTTAGAGGCGAATATAAACAAGCCGTTTACTTTTGAGAAAATGAACGAAAGGTGAAGCAAGTCATACTATCAACAAGTTGATAGCATGACTTATCTCTTGTAATGTTATCAGTTTGCTAATAGTATAACTGAAAAGCAGTGTTTCGGAATGACAAAGGTAAACAGATGTCATCTCTATTTCAATAAAGGTCTTTCTTTATCTTAGGATTGCCAATGACATTAAATCGTAATAAAAAAAAATTTGTATTATTTATTAATTTTTTATTGAAATTGAAAAAAAACTGCAATATATACTCATATTTAATTAATTAAAAAATAGGATAGTGGGAAAAGGGAACAAAACAAATTGCATTTATTGCTACAGCTCTAATGTAATTAAACATGGAACTACATCAAAGGGTAAACATAGGTTACGATGTCGTACCTGCAATAAGACTTGGGTTATTGAAAAGAATGATTATATTCGTCCTGATTTTTGTCAAATAGTTGAAAAATATATAGAAGGCAGCACCTGTCGTGAATTAGTGTCACTTTATCATAGCTCCCCTTTAAGAATTAATCAGAAAATCAGAAATTTCCTTCAAAATCTGCCAAACTGGGAAGAATACTTAGATATTTCTGTAAGGAATCATAATCAGCGAATAATCTTTTTACTTGGTAAAAAGTTTGCATGTAACTGCAATCATCATCATTCAAATTCAATGTTTTTAGCTTTTGCTATTGATGCCGTTTCCTCTGTTGTCCTCGGCTTTGAAATCGGAGGTGATGAAGAGTATAATATTTGGGCAAAATTGCTTAACAGGATGAAGAGACGAAAGATTTTAGCTCCTTCTTTTCTCACTAATGGCTCCAAAATTACTGAAGAAGCGATTAATTCAATATACCCCAAATCTACTGTTAAAATTTTTATTAACAGATTTATTCAGGATATAGAGCAGGATAGTTACAATTATTATATAAAAATAAATGACAAGTTTTGTAATGAAGCAATAAATTCTTATAACTATCTGGAAATATATAATAATAGTAATTATTTGCAAAAGCTGCCACAAAAGAATTTGGAATTTTTCTGTGATGGATTAACCGATTTATTAGAGAAAAGGTTTGAAGAAAATTTTCAGAATAAATATGCAAATCGTTTGGAAGGATTTGTAGCTACATTTCAGAAGAGGTTCGAGAAATTCCATATGTTAAAATGCGACCCTTATCCAATAATTAATGGCTGGATTGCTGAAAATATGCTAAAACGACTTGATATTGGTTTCAGTTTGCTTTCATTATATTTAAAAATTCCAGTTTTTACTTCTTTTAAAAACTTTACTTGCGGAAATTTACCTTATGTTGTTGGTTTTGATAAATATAACAAAATTGAAAGTGCTTTAGCTGTTGAACTTGCAATGCGGCAATTGTTTATTAAGTCCTATTATTCAAAGATTTAAGTTTGTTACCAAATATTTTTATTCAGAATTTAAAATTATGCAAGTGCTTTATTTAAGAAAAGTTCTAAAAATTGTAATCCAGAGCGAAGCGAGGAATTACACAAGTCATTGTTCCCACAGATTTTGAGATTCATCGCATCGTCTTGGAATGACAATTTAATTTTGCATTATTTGATGACGGTTTGGCATAAGAACCTAACAGCTCTGCCCTTTTCAATTGGAAAATACGAATGATAACTGAATAATAAATTATTTCTGTTAATTTTTTTTAACACATTTTTCTTTTTTACACAAAAAAAAAGCAATTAAAACAAAAAATCATCTATAACCTATTTTAAATTATAGTGAAATCGTATTTTTTTCATTTTTTTTCAAATAAATTCATTATTTTTGAGATATTTTCTAATATTATGTGTTATTATAAATATAAATTATAAAAGAAATATATTATTAAAATAAATGTTTCATAAAAGGAGTTTATAATGAAAAAAGTCAAAGGATTAATTTTGTATTCGCTAACTGCTTTATTATTGCTGATATTGCAAAATAGCGCATCAGCTCAGGCACCGCAATTAATCTTTCCAGCCAACCAAGCTAATTGTGTTAATAAGCAAGTTGGCTTTATTTGGGCTACTCAGCCAACCGCTCTTTCCTATACTATCTTAGTTTCATTAACTCAAGATTTTAATGCTGTTGTCTTCAATACGTCAAATTTAACTGACACAACAGTAAATGCAAACCTTCCATATAATAACAGTACTTATTTTTGGAAAGTAATTGCTATTTATCCAACAACAACAGTTAGCTCAGATGTTTTTTCATTCTACGTAAAACATCATGAGCCAATCTTGCTATTCCCGGTAAACAATGCAAAAGCCCAGCCATTAGATGTGCAATTAAGATGGACCAAAGTTGTTGTCCCGGACTCATTTAAGTTGCAAATTGCTGCAGACCAAAACTTTACAGTCCTGTTCGAAGATATTTTTCTTCAAGATACTTTTTTCAATGTAAATCCATTAATAACTGCATATAATCAAAATTACTACTGGAGAGTTCAGGGCTATTACAATACCTGCCCAAGCAATTGGTCTGAAGTAAGAAAATTCAAAACTGAATTTGATGCACCTACTTTATTAACGCCAACAGTCCTTGAAGATTGCGTTCCGTTAGCAAATACTTTTACATGGACTGCAGTTGTTGGAGCAGTGGGTTACAGAATTCAGGTTTCCGATACTGCTTCTTTTACCCGTATAATCCTTAATGACACAAGTAAAACCACTAATAAGCTGTTAGTACTCCCAACATCGTTTAAAACTTATTACTGGCGTGTACGAGCAGAAGATACCACAAACACTGGACTTTGGACA
>DAIOVK010000044.1:0-12610 GCA_036759045.1 Kapaibacterium sp. (SeqCode)
TCTTCCAGCAATTATATCTTTATAAACAAGAGTATGTAAATCAGTGAAACCACCAGTAAACTCAAGCTCTTCATCATCAATTTTTATTGAACGAAAAGTAGTTTTACCAGACTCAACTGCTTCTTTGGGTAAATCATTTTTATCAATAGATAGGAACCAACGGACATTAGCGTTTTCAAGTTCCATATAACCACTCATTTTGTTTGGTTCAGATAAAAACACAGTGCTGCTTTGTTCTTTACCGAAGAGCCACATTAACATATCGAAAAAGTGAATTCCAATATTAGTAGCGACTCCGCCAGACTTTTCAATATTTCCCTTCCATGAATAATTGTACCAAAGTCCACGTGAAGTAATATATGTCAAAACTACATTGCGTTTGGTTTTATTCTTTTCTGAAAGAATTTTTTTCTTTAACGAAACGATTGAAGGATGTACCCTAAGTTGCAAAATATTATATACTTTTCGTCCGGTTTCTTCTTCTAATTCTTTTAAATAGTTTAAATTAGAAGGTTTAATAACGAGTGGTTTTTCGCAAATAGCGTCAGCGTCCAAACGAAGTGCCAATCGAATGTGAGCATCATGAAGATGATTCGGAGCGCAAATGCTTAGATAGTCAATTCTCTTATTGTTGTTTGACCTGTGAAGCTTTTCAAGATGTCTGTCGAAACGCTCAAACTCAGTAAAAAAACTGCAATCCATAAAATAGCTGTCAATAATACCAACTGAATCGTGTGGGTCGCAAGCTGCAACTAAATTATTTCCAGTTTCTTTGATTGCTTTAAGATGTCTTGGGGCTATGTAACCTGCTACCCCCGTAATTGCAAAATTCATAATTTTTTTGTTTAGTTTTATAAAATTTATCAATTAGTGCTGTCAGCTGTCAGCTATCGGCTGTAGGCTGTAGGCATTTAAGATAGTCTTTTATTATTAACTCACCTTACGCATTGGAGATTTAATATTAAAATCTCTTGTTAATTTTTAGAATATAATTCTTTGTGTTCTTCGTTAAATCATTGTGTTCTTTGTGGTGATTTATTTTAACACAAAGGGCACAAAGTATTTCACTAAGAGCACAAAATGAATATTTAAAAAGCAATAATTCTCAACTAAATAATTATTTACTATAAAAGTTATAATAAGTATTTTCGTAAAATGATAAATATACAACCAAGAACACACATCTGTTCCTTTAAAGTGTGATTAAGAAAAGTGGATAAAAAAAATGTATATACACAAATCTTTTTCACATTTCAAGAGGGAAATGCGTAAAGTGAGTTATTAATCATTAATCATCGGTTATTATTGTTTTCTGGCAGACAGCTGTTGGCTTTTCAGCAGTGCATATGTGTAAGATTTGTGTAATATTTATGGATTTTTTTTCCACTGAAAGCACTGATAAAGAACACGGAATTCACAGATTAAAAGCCGATTGCTAAAAGCTGTAAGCTACTTAATGCACTGCCCTTTCAGTTACATAAGTAACCTACAGGTTAGTTACTAAATTTTTTAGTGTTTCTCAGAAATATCTTTGAAACTTTAGTAAAATTAACATTTTTTTAGATGTTTTAAAACTAATTTCTTAATTAAAAAGGATAGCAAAAATTACTTTTGTCTGTTATTGCGAAACTTTGTTTAAAGCATAGCATTTATTTAAATAAAGATGACATAAATAAATGCGAAATTCTGACAATTCTTGGAATGATATCTCGGTTTTTTCTATTGAGAGGAACAATAGTGAGTTTTTAGTCATTGGGCTTTAGTCATTAGTTGTTAGTAAAAATATAAAAATACAATGACTAATAACTAATGACCTAAAAAAACTATTATTAAGATTGATACTGACATTCGCCAGTATGACTTATTTGATTATCTCATATCCTTTTAAATAAGGCACTTGATATATTAGGGATTTGCAAATATTAAAATACTATAATCCTAATTCAATTCCAAAGAATAAACTACGTTCAGCTGCTGGAAAAAA
Source organism: Kapaibacterium sp. (SeqCode) (assembly GCA_036759045.1). Classification (GTDB taxonomy): domain Bacteria; phylum Bacteroidota; class Ignavibacteria; order Kapaibacteriales; family UBA2268; genus JAAYJM01. Next base: position 1,985 of record DAIOVK010000044.1, read on the forward strand.
GTCCTTGCCCTCGCCACCAGCTGCGTAAAGTTCATTAAGCAAGTTGTTGATTTGTAAATGCAGTTTGATAGCATGAAAATCTAAAATATTTTTAAAAGTATAGGAAATATCAGCATTTAAAACGAAATATGAATCCAAAGTATTGTCATTATAATAACCAGACATATAATCGTTTGTTAATTGTTTGATAATTCTTTCGTCATTTAAAACTAAATCGCCGAAATTATCAGTTCGGGATTTTCCAACAAATTTTCCTTTAACCGAAGCAAATAAATCGTTTTCTTGATAATTAAGCATTACATTTGCTATAAAACTTGGAAAACCCGCAACTTCGTTGTCTTTCAAAGGAACAATTTCTCCTTTATCAGTAACAAAGTTATAATCAATAATTTGATTTTTGCTAATTGTAGCATTTGCATTTATGCTTAAATAAGTTTCAGCTTTTTTGAAAAGAAAATATGCTACTTCGAGTTCTAATCCATAATGTAAGGTTTTTGGAGCATTGCCATCAATAGGTTCACCGAAAATATCAGTTTGACCACTTTTCACAAGTTCATCGAAATATTGCATCAAATAAAAATTTGCTGCAAACATAAAATCTTCTGTCCGGTAGCTTCCACCTAATTCAAAATTGAGCATTTTTTCCGGTTTAACAAGAGGTTTAGAAAAATCATAATATATATTTTCCTGCTCATCAACTCTAAACTCAAAAAGTGGTGTAGCACCATAATATGCATCGCTTGCTGAATAAAGATTACTCATTCGAGGCTCGCGTTGAGTCCAGGCAATCAGAGAGTAGAAATTCAAATTTTCGTTCAAAGAATAGCTTGCACCAATTTTTGGATTAAAGAAAAGATAATTAACGTTAAAAATTTCTCCATTTCCACTAATTGAATTTCCATTTTTATCTAAATAGCTTGTGAAGAAATTGCCGCTTTTTTCATTCTCAATGCCATATCTGTTATGAACTAATTGAAGTTCTAAAGACATCGCAAATTTTTCTGTAAATTCATATCTTTCCCTTGCAAAAACTGAGAAAATATCACGAATTCCATCATACTCATAAATCTTATATTCCGGATTATAATTTTGAGGTAATTTGTCAGCATAAGAAATTTTACCCCAGTGATTAGAGCGGTGGAAACGAATTTCTGTGCCAAAAGTAAGCTCCCCATCATTATGTTTGAAAATTATGCGTGGAATCCAGCCGCCGTGCCTATTGCTTACATTTGCTTTGACAACAGCATTAGTAGGATTTTCAGTTGGGTTAAATCCCTGTACTGTTGTAATTCTTAGAGTTGAAGTATCAGCCCAGGAAGCATCATAATCGTAATAACCATCTCCTGTATAGTAAAACAAAGCTGACTTGAAAAGAATATTATCAGAAATCTTCCAATCGTTCAACATTTCATAATGTGGCTGGGAAAAGCCCTCAATTTCCTGTTCTCTGCGTTCAGTGAGATAGCTTATGTTCTTGCCAGTTGCATCGTATTGCCATGAAGAAGGATTTTTTCTTCTAAGCTTTTCGTCTTTAATGTAGCTTTTGGGTATACCTGTATATACCAGTGCATCAGTAATTGGTCCTCCGAATACATTGATTTGAGTGGTTAAATCGCCGGAAAACTTTATTGCACTCAGAAAAAAGCTATTCATTTCAGTCCAGGACCTGTCGCGGTAGCCGAGTGAATTTATACGGGAAAGTCGTCCATAAAATGCGAAATCATCAACTACCCCGGAAGAAACCTCCAGCGAAAATTTACTTACTCTACTTTGTAAAACAGTTTCATCACCTTCGGTAAATTGTTGAACTCCAACTCCAGAAAACAGCTTAATTCCTTTTTGATTAACGAAATTTGAAGTAAGCAAATTAATGCTTCCACCAATCGAAGCAGAACCATAGTTAGTCAAGCCGGCTCCTCTTTGAACTTGTATAAGTTCTATGTTTGAACTTAAATCTGGAAAGTCAATCCAGTAAACCTGATGGTCTTCCGGGTCGTTTTGAGGAATTCCGTTGATTAGCACTGAAATTCTTCGCTGGTCGAAGCCACGCATAGTCAAATTTGAGTAACCAATATCGTTTCCGCTTTGGGAATAAGAAGTAATGGAAGGCATCCAACTTAAGAGTTTAGGGACATCCTGAACGGTATAGAAGTTGCTTAGTTCTATTTTAGACATTTCAGAAAACGGAACTCCGCTTATTCCTTCTAAAGCACGAGTGGTTGTTACTGTGATGCTCGGTGCCTGATATACTCTTGCATTAGCAGTATCGGCAAGTTCATCTTGAATTGTAGTTTTTTGTCCATTAGCATTGCAATACATAAATGAGGAAATCAATATTGCAGACATTAATAATTTTGTAAACATAACTGCTCCTTATAAGAAAATACATAATATTTTCCGTGAGGTTGAGTGAGCAGAAAGTAGGTTAAAAAGCGAGAGTGACTTTTCCGTCTTTCCTACGCCAGTATTATCTGTATCAGGTTCAAGGAGTTTTCTCTCAGCCCTACTATTTTGCAGAGCACCTCCAACGGCATTTCAAAATTACAACATATTTTTTTTAAAAGCAAATTATATGACCTGTATTATTCATAAATTCAAAATAAATAAATTACACTCTCCTTCCCAAGTTGCATTTGGGAAGAAGATGCAAATAATTTTTGAAATATGATTTATCTGATTTTCCTTATTTAAGTTGTCAGAACATTGATTAAATTTATTATAAGATTTCTTGATTAATTGTTAATTGTAATAATCAGGTAATCCAAAAATCCTTTCAATCTTAGTTCAGACAAAAGAAAATCCAATTTATCCCGCAAGGAATTATATTTTACAAACACATATCTGATTAGAATAGCAACGTAGTTGCGTTATCATAATAGATTTGAAAACACTCACGGAAAGAATCTCGTAGTGATGAGAACACTCCTACGGAGCTTATTCGTTCTTTGTTTTTGCTTGCTATTAAGATAACACATCTACGATGTTATTCTTTCCTCTCCTTGTCAAATTTGATTTTGGAAGGAAATTTTTCTTCCCAAGTTGAACTCGCTAAGGAGATTTTTATCTTTTTATTATAACCATATTGTCAACTTGTTGTTCGTATGGCTGTTAAGAATATTATTAAGAACTTATCAGCCCTACGTGAAAATGGTTATACATAAACCATACTGGGACTGGATTCCCGATTTCTCCGAAATAACTTCTCATTATTTATAAAATGGTCTTAATAACGATAATTTTAAAATTTTTACAATCATTAATAATTTATTAGTTTTATGATTTATGTTTAATTTATTATCGAATAGTTATGTTTAAGTATATCCTTTTTGCAGTAACTCTTTTCTTATTAGTATGTTGTAGTGATAGTTCAACTGATAATCCTCCTCAGCAGAAAATAAAAATATCAGCCATTCTTGATTTATCTGGTCATTATAGTCAATTTGGTATTGAATCCAAACAGGCAATGGAATTAATGCAAGATGCCAACAAAAATTTAGAAATTACTTTTTACGATAGCAAAGGTTTGAGTGCAGTTGCAGATTCGCTATTAACTTACTTTATTTCAAAAGGAGAAAAAACACCGGTTGTAACGTTGGCAAGCTGGATTAGTAATGGTTTAGCTGCGAAAATTGCTCAAAATAATATGCTACAAATTCCAATAGGTAGTGCAGCTTTTAGCAATTCTAATTTACTTTCTTCAATTAAAATGACAGAAGGAGTTGAAGATGAAAGTACGCTTTTAATCAATAAGTTGAATGAATATAACCGAATTGCAGTTATGTATTTTAACAATGATTATGGTGTGTCTTGGAATACAACTTTGTCCGGAAGTTTAGGTGAAAAAATCGTTCAAACTGAAGCATATTCAGATATTCAGGTAGATTTCACAGCAGAACTTAACAGAATTAAAGAAAAAAATCCTGACGTAGTTGTTTTGATTAGTACAAAAGAAGCGGCAACAATAGTTAATCAGGCAAACTCCCTTGGAATTACTGCTCAGTTTGTCGGCACCAGACCTATTTTAACAAATTACTTATTGGACGAACCAAGTGCTGAAGGACTTATTTTCACTTATCCTAAAATAGATTATACTAATAAACACATAAAAGATTTTCAGACAAAATACGGATATAAACCGGGTTCTTTTACAGCTGAAAGCATTGATTTATGTTTATTATTGCAAAAGGCAGCCAGTAACAAAAAATTCTCACGTAATGATGTTTTTCAATTTGTAAAGAATTCTGATTTATCCGATTGTGCTTTCAGAACTATTAATTTTAATGAGAAATGTGAAGCGAACTATGAATTTACATTAATGAAAGTAAAAAATGGCAGTTTTGAAGAGGTTAAGTAGAATTTAAAAATATTCTAAACATCTTATTCTTTTTATGAAATAAAGGAGTTAGGAGATTTGCCTCTTAAAGAATGATTTCGCATTTTAACTCCATAATAAATTATGGAGTTAATCTAATTATTAGAATAACTCCTAAATTTATTTAGGAGTTATGTATTTATCGCTATATTACCTTCAGAACTATATTTATTGCAAAATACCAAACTACGAGGTATCAGGAATCCTGTATTTAATAACTACATCAACTCCTTCAATTTTGCTATTACTTCTTCAGCATGCCCTTCTGCTTTCACTTTGGGGAAAATGTATTTAATTACACCTTGTTTATCAATAATGAAAGTGCTGCGTTGAATTCCTATGCTTTTTCTGCCGCACATCACTTTTTCCACCCAAACACCATATTCTAAGCAAATGGAATTGTCCTCATCACTTATTAGCACAAAATTTAAATCAAATTTCTTTATAAATTTATCGTGAGATGCAACGCTATCGGTGCTTATGCCAATAACTACTGCACCCATTTTGGTAATATCTTCCATATTATCACGGAAACTGCAAGCTTCTTTTGTGCAACCGGGAGTATTATCTTTTGGATAAAAATAAAGTACTACCCATTTCCCTTTAAAATCAGATAAACTAATTTCGCCACCACCATTGGTCTTTGCCTTGAATAGCGGAGCTGCTGTATTGATTTCTAATGCCATATATTGCCCTTATAAAATTTTAAAAATAACTATGTATTCTTTCTAAGTCATACTATCAACAAGTTGATAGCATGACTTTTAATCTTTTTATTGTCATGCTATCAGCAAGCTGATAGTATGACTGGAAAAGCACCATATCTAAATCTCAAATTCTGTGATAATAACAACTTGTGAGATTATTCGTTTCGCTTCAGAATAAAACTCAAAATTATACAATTAATGTGGTCAAGCACTACTCACGATTTTCTATTACCGTTTTGCTTAATGGTTTTCCATTTATTTTTATTCTAACTACTTTTCGTTTCCAATTTGATGTTTTATCCACATCAATTTTTTGAAAGTTATTGGATGATTTTACTTTTTTTTCTATTTCAATTGTATTTTCCATTTTTACCAGTATCATTTTTTCTAAGTCATACTATCAACAAGTTGATAGCATGACTATATATTATTTATGTCATACTATCAGCAAGCTGATAGCATGACTAAGAAAAACAAATATAATCAATCAACTACTCATTTCTTTTGCACCGAACTTGAGAATTTCGATTTCTACCGGGTGCTTGTCTTTAATCAATTCTTCATCTAATTTGATTTCCTCTTCTTTCTGAGAGAAATTATATTCTACTTTTTTTTTTTCAAAATCATCTGGAATTTGATTTAGAATTTTAACTAAAATTTTGAAACCATAGAACTCTTCAAGAGCATCAAGCAATTTTTGTTTGTTCTTTAATAAATTATCTTTGATAAAATCATCTTCAACATAAAAAATAATTTCCTTTTCAAAGAATTTAGGAAAGATTGAACTGCTATGCTGCAAAATCTGTAAGCCGGTAGATGAATTTCCGCAATCTCTAATAAATTGCTCCCAATTTTCCTCAATATTTTTACTCTTTGCCAGTGGCTTCTTTTCTACTTGCTTTTCTTCAACTAATTCAAACTTTTTGGGAGTTTCTTTTTCAAATGTAGGTTCTTTAACAATTTGTGGAGCAGGAGTTTGAACTATTATGTGGTTTGGTTCTGGTCTGGGAGCAGGAGCAGGAGTTTGAACTCTCGGCATCTGTTCTATATTCGCACCGTCTTTAATTGAATTTAAAAGTTCTGAAATATCAACTGAAGAATCAAGATTTGCTAAATCAAGCAAGCACATTTCAAAGCGGATTTTTGGCTGAGCTGAAAATTTGAGTGAAGTCTCAGCACTGCTTATTATGTGCATAATTCTCAATAAATCCAAATTTGAATACTTTTGATGGTCAGTTAAATATCTGTCCATATATTCTTTGGAGGTTTCAATAAAAGTGCCATCTCCAGTAGCTTTGCAGGTTATTAGATTGCGGTAATGCTCCAACATTCCGTTTAAACATTCCTGAAGGTCGTGTCCCTTCGTTACAACATCGTTTGCAATGTTTAATACTTTTTCAACATCTTTATTGTAAATTGCTTCGTCGATTAGGAAAAAGAAGTCCTGGTCAATTAAATGAAGTGCATCAATCAGGTTGGAGTATTTAATATTTGTTCCGCAAAATGCAACTGCCTGGTCGAAAATGCTTTGACCATCACGCATTGAACCATCTGCTTTTTTCGCAATAGTAAGTAGTGAAGCATCATCAACAGTTATGATTTCTTTGTCAGCAATATATCTTAATTGTTTGGCAATGTCTTCAATTTTAATACGATAAAACTCGAAACGCTGGCAGCGACTTAAAATAGTTGCTGGAACTTTGTGCTGTTCTGTTGTTGCAAAGACGAATAGCAAGTGTGGGGGAGGTTCTTCAAGTGTTTTTAGTAGTGCATTGAAAGCCGATGTAGAAAGCATGTGGACTTCGTCAATGATATACATTTTGTATTTACCATAAACCGGAGTATAAATTGCATTCTCGCGAAGCTTGCGAACATCATCAACGCTGTTGTTGGAAGCACCGTCAATTTCAATTATGTCAAGTGAATTTCCATTTATAACGGAAAGACAGGACTGGCACTTGTTGCAGGGTTCAAAATCTACTGAATCAGGACAGTTCACTGCTCTTGCAAGGATACGTGCAGTTGTCGTTTTGCCTACTCCTCTTGGACCGCTAAAAAGATATGCGTGGTGAATTCTGCTTGATTTTATTGCATTTTTTAAAGTAGTTGAAATATGCTGCTGCCCTACAAGTTCGGAAAATGTCATCGGTCTGAATTTCCTTGCTGAGACTACATAATTCGACTTTTTTTCTAAATTATTTACTTCTTTTTCTTCCATTTTATAATAACGTAATAATCAATTTCAATATTTTAAAAATATTAATAAAGTAAAAATATGAAATAGCAAATTAATAAAAAATTGGTTTGAAAGAATAGGTAAACTTGGAAATATTTTTAAATACTCAAACAGACATAAAATCAAAAATATTAAAATTAAAATGGGAGTTCAAATGTTTACTCCTTCCCAAGTTGCACTTGGGAAGACAACTTTCACAAAAGCTATGCTTTTACTCTTCATTCATAAAAAAATGTAAAGCACAGCTTTAAAAGAAAACGTCCTTCCCAAAAATAACTTGGGAAGGAGTGAAAAGAATAAAATATTAAAATGGGAGTTCAAATGTTGAAGGATATGGGAAAAAATCTAAATAAATATCTACTCCTAAAGATACTCTCCCTAATTCAAACGAATTACCTTTAAAATAGAACCTGTTTATATCAGCATCTAAATATACATCAAAATATTTTTTTAAATAATTGGTTTGTCCAAATATTCCATTTAATGTTTTTTCCTTCTGACAAGTGTATGCTACTCTTAAATTTAAAAATATTTTATTTAATGGATTAGTATCAGCTACTCTCAAAAAACCTCCATCATAAAAAAATGTTACATATCTTGTAACCATCTTAATTCTTAAACCAGCATTAAATTGTAAATCTGAATAATTATAGATTGAATCTACCGATTCATTGAAAAAAGTATCGTTTAATTTGTAAGAACAGTACCCATGATTGACATACAGAAACATAGATATAAAATTATCGTTAGGAATACCAAAACCTATACCTAATCCATATTTGAACCAAGTATAATTTTCATCAAAGAAGCAATCAGATTTAAAACTTAAAGTATTTACCTCAATTAAATATCTTAAAATACTTTTTGAAAAATTATCACTATAAGACAAATCTAACAAAGAAAAATTTAAAAATCTTTTAAAATCCTTATTGTTTTTTGTAACTAAATTGGCGCCAATATGGAATAAATCAAGATTAGCTTCAACGCCTTTAAAACTGTGGTGGCCCGGACTAAAATCAACAAATCTATTGACTATATAAGATAAACCACAATCAATTGAAAAACTTTTCGTTCCGCTCGAACTATCCATCATTTCAAATCTTGGCTTGATTAAAAATTTTAATTCATTAAGACCATCATTTTCTTCATAAGAAAATGCCAATTGACTCAAAGTGTATAAGAATACTACAAAAACAATTGCTTTTTTCATAATATAAAAAATTAATTCAAATCATTTCTTAATTTAAATAAAAAGTTTGAGAAAAGCAAAATTTATATAAATATATTTTGAATATTCAAATTGTATATATAAATTTGCAAATATTGAAAATCAAGAGGAAAATTATGAAAAAATCAGTTTTTGTATTTTTAATTGCAATTCTTTGCTGCTGCTCTGCTTATTCTTCTGAAATTAAATTATTTTTTGAAAAAAAGAACAGGGCGTCCGATATTCATCCAGAAAATACGATACCACTTTACAAACTTTATTTCGACACATTAAAAATCAAAAGTAAAGAAAATCCGGAAAATGTGAAAATTTTACCCTTAATCAAACCAGATATTAAAAATTCAAAAGATACTGCTTTTTTCAGAATATTTTTTACTGGTTTTGAAAGTTCAGAAAAAACTGCTTATGAAAGAGTTCATTATTGCATAGTTGGGAACTACAAAGCCGACACGACATACATTTGGGTGGATTTGAATAATAATCTGAATTTTACTGACGACAATGCCCTTTATACACTTACCAAGGATACTTCCATCATAATAAAATTTTATAATTCAAAAGTAGAAAATGGAATATTCCAATATAAGATTTCAAAAATAAAATTCAGAGATTCCGTATCTAAAGCAAGTATAGTAGAACATTATTACGTAGGTGAAGGTTCTGAAGGAGCAAAAACTACTGAGCCAGATTATTGGTTAAGCGAAGTTCGTTTGAATATTCTTTCCTGCGATACTGTTATAAAAGGTGAAAAAGTGCAAATCGGCTTATTTGATAATAATTGTAATGGATTATATATTGATATGGACACTGTTACACCTAATTATGCTCTATCTGATAGAGTATTGATTGGGGAATATGGAAATTCAATTATATCCTCTGACCCTTGCGATGGTGCTGTAGCTCTTATTCCAGAAACATTATTTAAAATCAATAACCAAGTTTATTGGGTAAAAGAAGTTGAGCAAACAGGAAAGTATATAATTATGGAAGAAACTGATAAGCCATACAACATACTTTCTGCTGGCGACAAGGTTCCCGATTTAGAACTGACTTTGTTTAATAATGAAAAAGCAAATTTGAAAGAACTGATAATTCCGGGCATATACAATTTGATTGATATTTGGGGATTTTGGTGCAAGGGTTGTGTTTTAACTTTACCTCAATTAAAAGAATATGATTCATTATATTCTGATAGAATAAACATAATAGGGCTTCATTGTTATAAAAGCAGTAAAAAAAAGGCAAGAGAATTTGTTGAACAATATGAGATGAAATGGACTCAGGGCTTTTTAAATTCAAATATTGAAAAAACATTGCTTTCGAACAGCTATCCGTTTTATATTTTAATAGACCCGAATGGAAAAATTGTTAAATTCAACATTCGATTAAATGAGGTGGAAGAAATAATTAAAGGGAAAGAATAGTAAATACTAAAATGTTTTATTATTCCGATTATAATGTCATTTTGAATCATTAAATGAAGGAAAACCTTTATTTAAATGGAGATGACATCACTATAAGCGTCATTCTGACGGATGTCAGAATCCATCTTGCTTTTTAGTCATTAGTCATTGGTAATTTGTTGTTAGCAAAAATACTAATGACTAATGACTAATAACAAATGACCAGTAAAAACTACAAATCAACCCACGGGTTAACCCGTGGGTTGATTATAAAGATGGATTCTGACATCCGTCAGAATGACACTTCTATTGATGTCATCTCCATTTAAATAATGGTCTTCCTTTATCAGTGGGTTGCCAATGACATCGCTACAAAATATTTCAATACTATATATATTAAGTCCATATAAAATAAGCTAATAAGGTTTTTTCAACATTTTAATATTTTTCTACTAAGGTTTATTATAAAAATAAGGTTTACATTTTCTTTGTTAAAGAATAATTTTAGCTAAAAAATTTAAAACCTTATTTTTTTTGAAAACCTTAGTAGCAAATAAGCACCAAAAATTAATAAACCTTATTACCTTATTTTACATTTTCTTTCTCACAAAAATTTGATAAAAATTATGTCATTTCCTTTGCCAATGACATCGCTACAAAATATTTCAATACTATATCTA
>DAIOVK010000045.1:0-12479 GCA_036759045.1 Kapaibacterium sp. (SeqCode)
TGGGGTAGGGGGGATTTTGACTTTCTATTTTTCATAAGTCCTTATGTCATTTCCATTTAAAATAAAAGTCTTCTTTTTTCTGGGGGTTGCCAATGACATCTTTACTTTTGTCGGTCATTCTGAACGAAGTGAAGAATCCAGAGAGTAGTGGTTAAAAAAATTTTCTGGATTCTTCGCTGCGCTTCAGAATGACAGGGGTAAAATTTTGTCATTTCCATTTAAAATAAAAGTCTTCTTTTATCAGGGGGTTGCCAATGACATCTTTTTTCAGTCATACTATCAACAAGTTGATAGCATGACTTATCTCTTGTCATGCTATTAGCTTGCTAATAGTATGACTGAAAAGCACTATTTCGGAATGACAGGGTAAACTTATGTCATTTCCATTTAAAATAAAAGTCTTCTTTTATAAGGGGGTTGCCAATGACATCTTTTACTGTCATTCTGGCGTATGCCAGAATCCATCTTACTTTTTGGTTATTTGTAATTGGTCATTAGTTGTTAGTAAAAATACTAATGACTAATAACAAATGACTAATGACCTATAAAAACTATTTTTCAAGATAGATTCTGACATCCGTCAGAATGACGTTTATAGTGATGTCATCACCATTTAAATGAAGCACTTGCTTTATAAGGGGGTTCGGAATGACAGGGTAAACTGATGTCATTGGTAACCCCTTATAGAACAAGTGCTTTATTTAAATGGAGATGATAAAAATTTTCACTTTTAGAATTTCCATTCAATTAAAAGTCAATTTTATTATTGGGAAAAAATTAGTAAATTAGAAATAAAATAGAAATGAATAAATGATTAAAAATTACAAAAAATATAAAGAATTTGAAGATGAATTTGTTGAAAATAATGCAACAACACTCAAGCAAAGATTTATAATGTTTGAAGAGATGTATGAATTATGCAAGAAATTAAATAAGTATGAAAGCTATTCATTAAAAAGTATTGAAAACATATTAAAAGTTAAGAAAGTATTTAATGCAGTTGATAGAATTAATAAAGAAAATCTCATTCGCCCTTGCTCTTCATAATATTCCTTATATGATAATTGGAGGACAAGCTGCTTTAATTTATAGAGAGCCGAGATTCACTGCTGATATTGATATTACATTAGGTATTAACGTTGATTCTTTAGATATAATGATACAAATAATCAATGAACTTGATTTAAAGATTATAGTAAAAAAAACTGAAGAATTTGTTGAAGAAACATTGGTTTTACCAACAATAGACGAAATCACTGGATTTAGAGTTGAATTCATTTTTTCTTTTTCAGATTTTGAGAAAGAAGCTATATTAAGAGCTAATAAAGTGAAAATTGATGATTGTTATGTCAATTATTGTTCTCTTGAAGATTTAATTGTATATAAAATTATCGCATCAAGAGCTAAAGATTTTGAAGATATTGAGAATATGTTAAAAAAGAATAAAATTTTCAATAAGGATTTAATAATTACAAATCTGATGAATTTTGATAAATCCCTATCTACCAATTATGTTGATATTTTCAACAAGTTGACAAAAAAATAAAAAGATATAATTCTTCACTACTTTCAGAATAACAGTGTTAAATTATGTCATTTCTATTTAAATAAAGGTCTTACTTTATCTGGGGGTTGCCAATGACATCTTTTTTGCTAAAACGATGAAACACAGAACAGCACTAAGAAATCCCCCCTACCCCCCTTTTTCAAAGGGGGGAATTAAAAGAAAATTCTTCTCCCCCCTTTAAAAAAGGGGGGTAGGGGGGATTTTGACTTTTTTTAATCATAAGTCCTTATTAATTAATGTCATTTTCATTTCAATATAGGTCTTTCTTTATCTTGGATTTAGAATGACATCACTTCTTTTTCACGAATTATTTAATTATATCAATTTCTTTCTTTTTAAAACTTGTTCAACTTTTTTCCCAATTTCTGCTGGTGATTCTACAACTGAAATACCAGCTTTTTTTAATGTAGCAATTTTGTCTTCAGCAGTTCCCTTTCCACCTGAGATAATTGCCCCGGCGTGTCCCATTCGTCTTCCCGGAGGTGCTGTCTTCCCAGCAATAAAACTAATGACCGGTTTTTCAACATTCTTTTTAATGTATTCTGCTGCTGTTTCTTCGGCATTACCACCAATTTCGCCAATCATCAAAATTGCGTCTGTTTCTTTGTCTTCATTAAAAAGCTCGACTGCATCAATAAATTGAGTGCCAATAATCGGGTCGCCGCCAATACCAATGCAGGTTGATTGACCAATACCGAGGTCTGTAAGTTGTTTCACCGCTTCGTAAGTTAAAGTGCCACTACGGGAAATCACACCTACTCTACCGGGTTTATGAATAAAGCCGGGCATTATACCAATTTTACACTCGCCCGGAGTAATGACACCTGGACAGTTAGGTCCTATCATTCTGCAATCAGAACGCTTTAAAGCATCATAGACTCGGGTCATATCATTTGCTGGAACACCTTCTGTAATAGTAACAATTACCTTAATACCAGCTTCAATTGCTTCAAGCATAGCATCGGCAGCGAGTGCCGGTGGAACGAAAATAACAGTAGCAGTAGGTTTAACTGCAGCAACAGCTTCTTTTACTGTGTTGAAAATCGGAACTTCTTTTTTGAATTTTAAATCTTCTTTGCCAGCATATTTTTGGCCACCTTTGCCCGGAGTTACTCCGCCTACAACTTTTGTTCCGTATTGAAGCATTTCGTAAGTATGGAAAGTGCCTTCTGCACCTGTAATTCCCTGAACTAATACTTTTGTATCTTTATTTATTAGAATACTCATTTAAAAAACCATTATTTATTAAACAATAAATTTTTATTATTTTCTTTAATATCAAAAAAAATATTAAAATTGCAATATAATAATTTATTGTCAATTTTGTATAAATTATTTAAAAAAAAGGTCAGATATGAATGAAGAAAAATTAGTACTCAGCACCAAATCACGACTCGCTGAAATTGATAAAGAATTGGACGTTTTAAAAAAGCAAAGGAACGAAATCCGTCAAAGATGGGAAATTGAAAAAAATTATATTAAAAAAATTCGTTCCTTCAAAGAAGAAATTGAGCAGGCAAAAAACATGGCAGATGAATACGAAAGACAAAGCAATTTAGAAAAAGTTGCCGAAATTCGCTATTCTACTATTTTGAATTTAGAAAAAAAACTAAACGAAGCAAACAACCAACTCCAAATTATCCAAAAATCCGGTAAATTGCTAAAAGAAGAAGTTGATGTTGAAGATATAGCTGAAATCGTGGCAAAGTGGACTGGTATTCCAGTTCAAAGGATGCTGGAAACTGAGCGGAGCAAGCTTATTAAGATGGAAGATGGTATTCACCAGCGATTAATTAATCAGGAAGAAGCTGTTTCTTCCATTGCAAATTCAATACGCCGCTCCCGCTCTGGTTTGCAAGACGCAAATCGTCCAATTGGCTCTTTCATTTTTCTCGGCTCTACTGGTGTTGGAAAAACAGAGATGGCAAAGGCACTTGCTGAATTTCTTTTTAACAATGAAAGTGCTTTGGTGAGAATAGATATGAGCGAGTATATGGAAAAATACTCCGTTTCACGTCTAATTGGAGCTCCTCCCGGCTATGTCGGCTACGAAGAAGGCGGGCAGCTTACCGAAGCAATTCGCAGAAAACCTTATGCGGTTGTCCTCCTTGACGAAATTGAGAAAGCACATCCTGAGGTATTCAATATTTTGCTGCAAGTCCTTGACGATGGAAGATTAACTGATGGAAAAGGCAGAACAGTCAATTTCAAAAACACAATTATAATTATGACTTCAAATCTCGGAACTGATATTATCCAAAGAGAATTAACCAATGTTGACGAGGTAAGGAAAGCACTAATTTTTGATAATGTAAAGAATCAAATTTTGGAAATACTAAAACTCAAAATGCGTCCGGAATTTTTAAATCGGGTAGATGATATAATTTTATTTAAACCGCTTACAAAAAAAGAAATCAATCAGATTGCCCGTTTGCAGCTTTCTATTTTGAAAAACAGAACTAAAGAAAACGGAATTGAACTCAAAATCACAGAACGAGCTTTGGCTTTAATTGCTACGCTCGGTTTCGATGAGCAATATGGAGCAAGACCACTTAAACGAGCAATTCAGAATCATATTTCAAATCCATTGGCATTAAAATTGCTTAGCAGTGAATATGTATCCGGGGATAGTATTATTGTTGATGCTTCTCCGAGAAATGAATTCATTTTTTATAAACAAAAGTAAAATGAACTCTTTATCTAAAATATTTAAGAATGGTAGAACAGGTAAGTTTTTGATTTACTACTTCTTCCTGCTATTATTACTCATTACAAGTTGCGCCCAGGTTCCAATAAAACTAAAGCAATTAAACAGCGAAATCAACATTGAAGAAGGGCAAGAAGTAACAGTTGTATGGAAATTTGAAAATGCTTTACAGGTTAAAATAGATGGCGATAATAAGTTATACTATCCTTATGACAGTATTAAGCTAACACCAAAAACTTCAACGACGTTAAAAATTATTGCTTATCAATCTGAAAAGGATTCTCTTGCCGTGTATTCTAACATTAATATAATGAAAGTATTTGCTGCCCAAAAGACTACTGGGATTCAGCGTGGACCTTCTTTGCTTGAACAATATAAAGATACTTTGAGTAAAACCGAAGCATACTTTAAAAAGGGTGAAACAGATTACAATGCAGACAATCCACCTGAACATTTAAAAACAGTTGGCTCTATATATCCATATTATTCTCCAAATACTTGCTTAATAAAAACATTAATTTTGGATAAATTTGGCAATTTTATAACAAACCTTGAAAAACAAAATAATTTAAAAATTGCTGTAACAAGCACTTGCTCTGAAAATGAATTTTTATATAATGTAGGAAAAATTGAATTTATTAACGATACAAGCAGTAATTTTTTTACCGACAATTTGATTGTTCTTGATGTTTCGAGTAAAAGCCATAACCATTTTCAAGTATTTGAGCAAATCAAGCAGTTTGCTAAGCGTCTATCAATAAATGATAATTTTGGTTTTTCTTTATTTAATCATTCTTATCGTCAGATAGTTCCAATAAATTCTGCTGAAGCATCTAACTTTGCTTTACAAAATACAGTATCACAGGAAAAAAGCGGGCTTAATGCAATGTTATCAAGCATTAGCTCTGCAATTTATCAGTTAAAGGAAACTGGAAAAAACAAAAAAAATCTTATAATAATTTCTTCTTCAACAGACGATTGCTCTTTTAACTCTAACATTAACGAATTAGTGCAATTAGCAAAAGAAAACCATATTTCAATCTATTCAATAGGACTTGGAAATGAAGTTGATGGCTACGGACTTAGTTTTCTTTCATCAGCTACTGGAGGGAAATATTATGTATTGGAAGACAATGAACTTTCATTAGTTAAAAATGCTTTATCTGAAATTCTGTTTTCTCAGAGAACTTATTATCAATTTGAAGTGCCAGTTTCATTTTACATTGACAAATGCTCTGAAGTAAAGACGCATATTGAATTTACTTTCGACAGTTTGAAAATATCTGATAAGGCAAGCATATTTTTGAAAGAAAATTTAAAATATTATCCTCGTTTTATTGCTGCTTTGTTTGATGAAAACACTTATTCTTTCGATGAAGAATACAGGCAAAATGTTATTAATATTGCTGATTATATGCTGTTGAATAGCCATATAAAAATTGAAATTATAGGACATTCAAGTGAAAATGAATCTTCATACAAAGAAGTTGGAAATTTGAGGGCTGTCAAGTTAATGGAGCAGTTGATTAGCTTGGGAGTAAATTCCAAACAAATTAAAATTAAAAGTGAAGGAGCGACTAAACCGATTTATTTAGAACCAGCAGACAACTTTCAGGAAAAATACAATCGAAGAGTTGAAATAAAGATTTTAGACCCCAGCCAACTCCCATATCAAATAGCTGCTGAAAAGACCAATGCTGAAAGTGATGCAGCCCTGCTTGTAAATATTTGGAAAAAGTTAGGTTATAAATCTTATTTTGAAAGAGTTATTGTAGAAAAAAATCCGGAATATCACGTTAAAATATGGGGCTATCCAACAATAGAGCAAGCTCAGGAAGAAGCATTAAAAATAAATAAACTATACAACAAAGATTTTGTTGCTGAGTAGATTTTTTTGCTAAAAAGAAAAAAAATTCGTAATTTTGTAAAATGCTTCCTTAGCTCAGTTGGTAGAGCAACTGACTCTTAATCAGTGGGCCACAGGTTCGAATCCTGTAGGAAGTACAAAAGTAAAGCCGATGTAATCTAAAACATCGGCTTTTTGTTTTATTTCTTGAATTCAATGATACATTTGGGCTTGCCCAAATGCAAAAGGTCAGAACTCCAGTTACCTTGTAGTTTGCTATTTCGTAGTCTTGTCATTTCGAAACGAAGTGAGAAATCTCACAAGTCATTGCTAACACAAAGTTTGAGATTCCTCACTTCGTTTCGGAATGACCCCTTTCTGTATGATTTGCGCAATTATTCTTTACGAGGCAAATCTTATAACTCCTTTATTTTCGTTATTGGGGCTGGAGTTCTGAATTTGGAATAACAAGATTTTCCAAATATTTTTATTAAATAACTAACGAATTTTAGAAAACAATTTAAAAAAAAATGAAAAAATATGAATTTTTCTTTTAAAATATAAAAAATTGTTTTAAATTCTATTTTGAAAAAAATGAAAAAATATTTTTTAAAATAAATAAGAAAGGTTAATAAATGAAAAATTATTTTATTATACTATTTATCTCAATATTATTATACAGTTGCTCAGATGATAAAGGTAAAGCATTGAATTATGACCAATTAGAGAAAGAAAAAGAAGCCATAAAAAGTGTTATTACCACATACAATGAAGCTTTTCATAACAAGAATTTTTCACCAATAGTTGATTTAATGTCAAAAGACGTAATATTTTTTGGTTCAGATTCAACTGAAATAATCAAATCAATCGTTGACTATAAAGTTGCCATTGACAAAGAATGGTCAATGTATGAAAGAGTTGATTATGGTGAAATCCTTGACTTTTCTATCTTTATTGATGATGGAGCAACAATCGCATCAGTTATTTACGGCTTACCTGCTACTTACTTTTACAACGGAAGTACACAAAAAGTCTTTTTAAGATATGCACGTACTCTCAAAAAAGAATCAGGTAAATGGGTGATTATTAGCGGTATTGTTGGGGTTTCAAGACCAAATACTGAAATTCTAATTAAAGGAGATAGTATAAAATAAAATGGAAAAAATATTAAATTACATCGCAGAAGGCAAAGAACGCTTTTTAAGTGAGTTAATTGAATTTCTTAAATATCCAAGTATTAGCAGTTTGTCCGAAAATAAGCCGGATATGCTCGCCTGCGCTAACTGGCTTGTCAAGCATATAAAGCATATTGGAATTGAAGATGCAAGATTATTGGAAACAGAAGGTAATCCAGCTGTTTTTGCACAATGGATGGGCAATGAGAATGCCCCTACTTTGCTTATTTATGGACATTATGACGTTCAGCCCGTTGACCCATTAGATTTATGGGAGACCGACCCGTTCACTCCAATTATAAAAAATAATAAAATAATAGGCCGTGGAACTGCTGACGATAAAGGGCAGCTATTCTGTCATTTAAAGGCATTGGAATCTTTTTTTAAAATTAACGGTAAACCGCCAGTAAACATCAAATTGTTTTTTGAAGGTGATGAAGAATCTTCCGGCGACTATATGGAGGAATTTATTAAGAAAAACAAAGATTTGCTTGCTGCCGATTATGTGCTGATTTCTGATACAGAATGGCTTAACGATGATTCACCATCAATTTGCTACGGTCTTAGAGGAATTGCTTATTTTGAAATTAAGCTCACCGGACCAAACAGAGATTTACATTCCGGTTCTTATGGCGGTGTGGTTGATAATCCTGCTAATGTGCTTTGCTGGTTAATAACCCAACTTAAAGATAAATACGGCAGAGTTACTATTCCAAACTTCTACGACAAAGTAGTTCCTTTATCAAAAGAAGAACGGGAAAGCTTCAAAAAATTACCATTTAAAGAAGAAGATTACTGTGAAGAACTCGGAGTAGATGCTCTTAACGGTGAATTTGGCTATACTGCTCTCGAAAGAGTCTGGGGACGTCCGGCATTAGATGTAAATGGTATGATTAGCGGATTTACTCAGGAAGGTGCTAAAACTGTTTTGCCAACTTATGCCAGTGCTAAATTCTCAACTCGCTTGGTTGCTAACCAAAATGCTCAGGAAATTGCCGAAGCAGTTGAAAAATATGTTAGATTTTTAACTCCGCCAACAATGAAATTGGAATTTACTTGCCATAGCATTGGTAGTCCCGTTCTCGTTTCAAAAGATAATCCAGCTATTAGTGCCTGCTTTGAAGCTATGAAAGAAGCTTTTGGTAAAGAACCGGTATTTACTCGTGAGGGTGGTTCTATTCCTATAGTAGAAAATTTCCAATCTACTTTAGGCACTCCACCGGCTCTTATGGGATTTGGTTTGCCCGGAGATAATATTCATTCTCCTAATGAGAATTTTGATTTAAATAATTTTTACGGTGGAATTAAAGCTTCTGCTTTATTTATTGAAAAATTATTGAAACATATTTAATTAAAATTTCTTTTAATGCAATTTTAGCCATCTTGTTAAATGCAAGATGGCTTTTTTTGTATTCAGAGCTCAAGACTCCATAACAAAAATAAAGGAGTTAGATGATTTGCCTCGTAAAAAATAGTTTCGCAGTCAACAATTAATATTTTATTAGTTATTGGTCATTAGTCATTTGTCATTAGTTTGTAACTACTAATGACAAATGAATAATAACTAATGACGAATTGGTAACTCACTTTTAAAATAAGAGTTTTCATTTGATAAACTGCGAAATACAAAACTACGAGGCATCAAGAGTTCTGAAACTAGATATTAGAACCCTACGAAAAATTAATTAATAAATTATTTTCTTTTTTTTCAAATATTTATTAATTTAATAACTAAATTTATTTTAAATAAATTTAGAACTTTATAATCCGAGAAAAATAGGAAAAGATAATGGAAGAAATCAATTTTCGTAAACTATTGGATAATGCACCTTTCGGGTATGCTTATCACAAAATCATTGTTGATGAAAATGAAGAAGCAATTGACTATATTTTCCTTGAAATAAATAGTGCATTTACCCAACTAACTGGCATTGGTTCTGATATAATAAATAAAAGAATAACTGAAGTTGTGCCAAGCATCGTAAATGACAAATTTAACTGGATTAAATATTATGGAGAAATTGCATTATCTGGCGGATTAAAAGAGTTTGAACAATACAGCACTCCATTAAATCGCTGGTATAAAGTTCAGGTTTATTCAAAGGAGAAATATTATTTCGTTACTATATTTATTGATATAACTAAAGAAAAGACAAACTTAGAAGAACTTGAGGAATTCTTTTCTGTTAATTTAGACTTATTGTGTATAGCAGATGTAGAAGGTAATTTTATAAAAACAAACAGAGCTTGGGAAGATATTCTTGGTTATAAAACAGAAGAATTGAACAAAAGGAAGTTTTTAGAATTTGTTCACCCAGATGATATTCCTGCTACACTTAAAGCAATGGAAACACTTTCTCATCAGGAAAAAGTAATTAATTTTGTTAACCGATATCGCTGCCAAGATGGTTCATACCGATATATTGAATGGAGGTCGCACCCTAAAGGCAATCTTATTTATGCTGCTGCCCGCGATATTACAGAGCGTAATGAAATTATTGAAGCTTTAAAACATAGTGAAGAAAAATACAAAATTTTAGTCGAAAATGCTAACGACATAATTTATTCTTTAACTCTAAATGGAGATTTCATATACGTTTCGCCAGTTTGGAAAAAACTTTTAGGACACGAGCCAAATGAACTAGAAGGAAAAAGTTTTTCTGAATTTGTTCACCCAGATGATATTCCAACCTGCTTTGAATTTCTTCAAAAAATAATTGAATCTAAATCAAACCAAGCCGGAATTGAATACCGTGTTTTACATAAGGATGGGAAATGGCGTTATCATAAAACTAATGGCGCTCCCTTACTCACTCCTGATGGAAAAGTCAGTTATTTTATTGGAGTAGCTAGAGACATAACTGAAAATAAAAAAACTGAAGAAGAGTTAAAAGCTAACGAACAGCAATTTGTAAGGGTAATCGAACACCTGCCAATTTCTCTTAGCATTATCACAATAGACGGAACACCTGTTTATCTTAATTCTAAATTTATTGAACTTTTTGAAATTGAAACTGATGATTATCAAAAAAATATTTCTGTTAGTGAATTATGGACTGAACCTAATGATAGATTAATTTGGCTTGACGAGTTGCAAAAAAATGGTATAATTAAAGATTATGAGATGAAACTTCAATCACTGAAAGGGAAGCAATTATGGGCTATTGGAAGTGGAATTCTAATTAATTACAAAAATCAGAATTGTGTCCTTTCAACTCATATTGATATTAGCAGAAGAAAAATTGCCGAAGAAGAATTAGCTACAGAGCGTAATCAATTATTATCAATTTTCGATAGTATTGATGAACTAATATACGTTTCCGATACTGATACTTTTGAAATAGTTTTTGCAAATAAAAAACTAAGAAATTTGTTTGGCGATGATGTTATTGGAAAAGAGTGTTATAATGTAATGCAAGGTAAAGATGGGAAATGTCCTTTCTGTAATTCCGAACGTATTAAAGCGATTTATCCTGAAACTTATAAATGGGAATATACAAACCATTTAAACAAAACTTTCATTGTGTATAACCGAATGATTAGATGGACTGACGGACGCCTTCTTAGATTCGAAATTGCTTACGATATTAGCGAGAGAAAGAAAGCTGAACAAACTTTATATGAAAGTGAAGAAAAATTAAGAGCGATTTATAACTCAGCTAATATTGGAATTTTAATCGTAAATAAAGAAGGCCATTTTATTATGGTAAATGACTGGATTTCTGATTTATTAAAATATAGTAATGACGAGCTTTTAAATAAAACTATTATTGATGTTACTTATCTGGAAGATATAGAAGTTTCTAAAACTTACTTTAATAAAGTTCTAAAAGGTGAAATTGAAAATTATAAAATAGATAAAAGATTTTTAAGAAGCGATAATGGAACAGTTTGGTGTAATCTGTCTGTTGCTCCTATAAAAGATGTTGAGCATAATATCATATATATTGTAGGTATGGTTATTGATATTACTGAACAAAAATATGCTGAAGAAGAACTAAAAAAATACGCTGCTGAATTAATTAAGATTAACGAAGAGTTGGTTATATCTAAAGAAT
This sequence comes from Kapaibacterium sp. (SeqCode), assembly GCA_036759045.1. Lineage (GTDB taxonomy): Bacteria > Bacteroidota > Ignavibacteria > Kapaibacteriales > UBA2268 > JAAYJM01. Next base: position 11,354 of record DAIOVK010000045.1, read on the forward strand.
TAATTGAAGCAAGCTTGGAACAAAAAAATGCTTTGATTGAAGAATTGAATGATATTAAAAACAGATTAGAAATAACTAATTCAGAAAAAGATAAGTTCTTTTCTATTATTGCCCACGATTTAAGAAGTCCTTTTCAGGGTTTTCTGGGGCTTACAAAACTAATGGCAGAAGATTTAGATAATATGTCAATGAAAGATATGCGAGAGCTGAGCAACGATATGCAAAATTCTGCAAATAATCTTTTTAAATTGCTTGATAACCTGCTTCAATGGTCCCGTTTGCAACGTGGTGCTATGGATTTTAAAGTTGATTCAATTAATATTCATCAGATAGTCCAGCAAAATATTAATATTTCTTTAGAAACTGCCAAACAGAAAAATATTAAGCTAATAAACAGTGTACCAGCTGAAATTTATGCTGTTGCTGATTATCAAATGATTAACACTGTCGTTAGAAATCTGCTTTCCAATGCCATCAAATTTACAAATAAAAATGGAAATATTTTAATTGGAGCAAATTCAACTCCGGAAAAAATAGTATGTGTTTTTGTTAAAGATGACGGCATTGGAATGGACAAACAAATTCTATCTGATTTATTTAAAATTGATAAAAAAGTTACCAGACCCGGAACATCGGGAGAAACAAGTACCGGACTTGGTCTTTTGCTATGCAAAGATTTTATCGAAAAAAACAATGGCAGCATTTGGGTAGAAAGTGAAGTGGACAAAGGTAGTACTTTCTTTTTTACGTTACCTCAAAATGTAACTGAAAATGTCGATTTATCTATTTTCGGTAATTTCAGAACTCCTGACCACTCGTAGTTATTTATTTCGCATATTTTAAAATAAGAGGTTAATTTTAAAAGAGCATTATACTATAAGTCATTTGTCATTAGTCATTAGTAGTTACAAACCTTAGAATAAAGCAAGTGTTTAATTTAAGGGGAGATGACATAACTAAATTCGTCAGAATCTATCTTTTTATTGTTCAGTTGCTATTCTACATTAGCTATTTAAAGGAAGCATTTGGGCTTGCCCAAATGTATCGTGAGAAGCTCACTTGCTTTCCCAAGATGGATTCTGGCATACACCAGAAATATTCATTTCTTACTATCAACCTAATAACC
>DAIOVK010000046.1:0-12439 GCA_036759045.1 Kapaibacterium sp. (SeqCode)
TTTCTTAGTGCTGTTCTGTGTTTCATTGGTTTTGCAAAAAAGATGTCATTGGTAAACGAAGTGAGGAATCTCACAAGTCATTGATACCACAAGATTTGAGATTTCTCGCTGCGCTTCGAAATGACAAGATGTTATAGTCAGGTTTTCAAAGGGATATTACACTAGCATCCTCCAACAACTCTTTTCTGCTTCTTTTGTACGGTTCCTGCTGGTTTATTATCCTTTATTAGCTTAGGGAGCATTTGGCTTGCTCTGAAACGAAAACGGTAAGTATCTTTTTCAGAAGTTTTGTCAGAAGCAAATTCAGCAACAGGAGCAAAATCAAGGATTGTTTTTTCAAATTCTTCAAATCCGCCTTTCAAAACTCTAATATTTTTAAATCCTAATTCATTTGCTATGAATCCAACTCTCTTTGCTTCTTCATCATCTTTTGCAATCAGTATATTTTTCTTATGACGCAAATATAGAATTTTGCTCGGCTCTTTTTCGAAAAGATTATCAATTGTAAAAGAAATTGACTTTGGTAGCGCTAATTTTTCGTAATCGGCAGAAGGACGGAAATCTATAATTTGTATTCTTTTGTCTTCACTCATCAAACGGCAGGCAAGTTCATCAGCTGTAATATAATTTAATTCGTAATTTTGAACTACTTCTTGATTTTTACTCATTTCAATTAAGGATATTTTTTTATCTGGAAAGAAAAAAGCAGAAATTGCAAGGGCAAACCCAATAACTGCCAAGCTAATGTAATATGGAGTAAAGCGAACAGCTGGCTTTTTAATACCATTTGCTTTATTTTCTATCATTGATACGATAAAATATGCAAACAAGGCAAGCAAAACAAAAAGAAACGCAAATAATCCCTGAGAAATTCCAAGCATACTAAAAAGTTGCGGATTACCCCAATTTTGAGCAAGGTATAATTCTTCCCAAATCGGATAGGTTTCAGCAAAAATCAGCACACCAAGAAAAGAGCCAATAATAAAAATAATCGCATCAATTTTACCAATAGCAGCAGCACAGACGCTTGTTCCCGGACAAAAGCCACCAATCACAAAGCCCAGTCCCATAATCAAACCGCCGACAATAACTGAAGTCAGGAAAGTTGGATTTATATAAATCAAATTAATATCAAGCAAGCCGAAATGAGAAAGTGCCATAACGCCGACCATCGCAGTTACGCCGGCTGTGAAAAACACTCGAAGCACAGTGAAATCATAGCCATAGAATAGCCCTACCAACTTTTTCGATGTAGAAAATCCCGCCTGCTCTAAAATTATACCGAAGAAAATGCCGATAATCAGAGCCACTATGAAATTTAAATCATTTCCAATAATATCTGGTACTAATGGTCCCATTTTTTCTTCCTTTCATTAAATCCAGAATTTTCTAAAAAAGTAAGCAAAGCCGTAAGCACCACCAAAGATAGCAAACATCGTGATAATGCCGCCAGCAGACATAACTGCCATTCCGCTGAGTGCGGCTCCACTTGTGCATCCTCTACCTAATTGAGAGCCAATTCCCCAAAGAATACCACCAATAACAGCAGCTGCAATTCGAGTTTTCGAGCTGATTCTTGGTCCCTTTTCCAGTTTCCATGTCAATCTGTTTGAAACTACTCCGGAAATGAAAGCTCCGATTAGCACCCCAATTACTTCAAATACGAGCCAGTTCATAAGCGGGCTTCCCTGATGTTCTTTGGAGTATTCTGCATAAAATTTAGAATTTTCTACGTGTGTTGGAGCCACAGCTTCAACAGTCGCAACAGCAGCACTTTTGAATGCACCGCTTGCGCCCAGCCCACGCCCTGTTATATATATAGTTGCAAGCAAAAGCAAACCCAGCAGCACTCCTGCCAAGTACGGATTCATATATTTTGTTGTTTCCATAGTCTTTTTATTGGTTTATCTCATAAAAGATATTTATATTTTTTTTAAATAATCCTTGTTTTAATTTTTTATCACCTGTCCAAAGTAAGCAATTTAATTCAAGAGCAAGTGCAATATAAGGTGTATCTTTAACATCAACATCTTTAAATAGTTGATATGCAATAACTTTATTTTCTTTTGAAATTGCTTTATCTGGAACAAAATTAATATGTTCAAATAATTCTTCTAACATAATGATTAATTCATCTTCTTTTAATTCAGAATATGAAATAATTCTATTTATATTTTTAATAAATTCTATAAATAAAAAATTAGGAGCAAATATCTCTAATTCTTTTTCAAACAATTTATTTCTAATCTTTGATTCTTTTTTTAATAAAGATGAAAAAACAATATTCATATCTATTATGATTTTCATAAATCTATACCAGTTCCAGACATATATTCGTTTTTATTTGCCTCCCACCATTCTGTTTGTATTTTTTCTGATAGTTCCAAAACATCATCTTTAAAATTGGCTTTATTTATTGATTGCTCATATTCCATTCTCTTTACTAAATATAAAATATCTTCTTTAGGAATAGAATCATTATCAATAGAAATTATAGTCTTATTATTTAATGTGCTAACTTCAATCATAATTTCTCCATATAATTTATTAAAACAAAACTTATAAAATATCCAGCCAAAGACGCAATGAGTTTTCAAGTTTATAAACATCATTAGTAGCAAGAGTTCCAATTTTTAAAATTACTAATTTTTCATCAATTGTATAAATGCCTCTCTTTACAGTAGATTGAACATTTAATCCCGATTCTTTCCATTCGGATAAAATAAACTCGCCTGGTAAAAGCTTATTTGAATGACTTGTTAACGGTACTATGATTATATCATTAGAAGGATAATAGGGATTAACAACTATAGCTGGCCTGACTTTAAAGACTGTCAGGTCTGAAAATGGATATTTAACAAGAACTAAATCATATTTTAAGAAGTTGCTCATAAATATCATCCTCTTGATTATTCCATATTTTATCAAGTGAAATTTCTGTACCTTTTAAGTTTAGCTCTTTATCAATATTATTAATATAACTAACAAGTATAGTTGAATCATTAGGAATATCAATATCAATATCATTATTAATTAATATTTGCCCATCTTTAAATTTTGTTTGAATTGTCTGAACCATTTTGTTTACCTCTCTTTCTTTTTTTTATTATAAAAATTTAATCACTAATCATTAATCATTAATCACTATTCTTCGATTTCTTCTTCACCGGTAAGCATTGCTTTCAGGTTTGAAGAAGGTGTTTCACCAGTAGTAATTAAATACAAATGAGCAATAATGAATGCTAAAAGTAAAAATGCGCCTATCGTATGAAGAATCGCAATCGTTTCCAAAGATTCAATATTAAGCGACTGAACTCCGTGTTTTGTTGGATAGCGATAAAACATATAGAGCAGACCTGTTGTTACAACCACTGGAATAACAAGGATTTTAAGTCCAAAATAAGTCAGTTTTTGCAAAGGATTTAGTTTGCTTAAAACTGTTTTCTTAGTTGGATGTGGGGCATTTTTGAAAATACCGAACAAATAGTAGTTCAGTTGTGCTTTTATGTTAGTGAAAGTTGGAATATACTGCTTCCATTCCCCGGTAACGAAATGCCAGAAAATAGCAAAAAGTATGAGAATAATTAGCATATAAGCAGCAATGTTATGGTATGTAACAGCATTTTCAAAGCCGAAAAAAGAATAATAGCCGTGGATTTCGAAACCGGAAAAAGCAAGAAAGAAAATTAACAGAGCTTGCATCCAGTGCCAAAACCGCTCAAAAGGTTTATAGATTTCAACAAGTTTCTTAGCCATTTTTCACCTTTTTGTTTTTTCTTGAATTAATTATTCTCAAAGTACCGTGAGAAGCGACACCAAGAAAAGTAAGTAAAAGCAGCCATGAGCCAGCTACATCAACAAATTTGCTGTAATCTCTTCCGGGAATGTAAAAATCGCTTAAACCGGCAAGGCGTGAATCAGTGCGGGTGTGACATTCATTGCACTGAACTACATTTTCTTTTGATGAAACCATGTGGTTCACAAGCCAGAACATTTTCGTTTCTATAAAATCAATTTTTCCGCTGAATGGAAGTCCAGCATCTTTCATACCAATTTCAGATGCTTTTTGCCAGTTGAAATCTTTCCAAAAGGCGCCTTCACCTTCGGTTTCTGCATAAAGCTTCGGTTGAATTAGTATTTTATTAACTGGGTCATAAGGTTGTTTTGCAATGTGAATTTTTACCGGAACAATTTTCGATTCCCTGTCTTTGTATGAACCATTTAACTGATTTAATACTAAATCCTGTGATGTATTTTCAATTTTATCACCAAGTAAATAATGGCTGGCAGTTCCGTTGAACCAAACGTAGTCCGGCTTCAAATTTTTTCCCCATACGAAACTACCTTTAATAGATAAATAAGTATGATTTCCCAAGCTGTCATCTTCTTCGTAGGGCTTTCCGTCTTTTAATCTGCCTGCAGTTGACCAGTCCCAGTATAATTTAGTGGAATTCTCTTTAGCATAAATTGGGATATGACAAGCTTCGCAGGATACCTTCAAAGTATGGCTGTTAATCAAATCCTTGTCGTGTGGTGCGTTGGTATGGCACTGGTCGCAGGTATTCCTGTTTGTGCAAGTTGAAGCAAAGGAATAAAGTTTCCCTGAAATCTTATGATTTTCAGTTAAGTGGCAGTCAATGCACTGTAAATTCATTCCTTCAGCAGCCATGTGAATATCAATTTCTTTAGTTGGCTCATTCATAGCAGATTCAAGGGCGCCATGTTTTACGTTATTTCCGCCGCCACCATAGAAATGGCAAACCCCGCAATTACTTCTTTTAGGTTTTCCGACGCTTTGGGCAATTAAATTTAAATCCAAGTTTTCTTCTGGTGCGCCGGCTTTTCCAGCTGCTTTAGCATAAGTTTCTGAATTATCGTGGCAGACGAGGCAGTCAATATTTGTGGAATCAGTATAAATTTGACCATTTTCATCATATCCCAATCCAATATGGCATTTTGCACAGCTTTGCTCATTTCCCTGAGTTCCAATGCAAAAATTATTAATTGCATTCTTTTTTCCAAGATATACAATTCCTCTGCCTTGAATATATTCTTCTCGTTCCCAGTTCCAGTGACTTGATTCCATAACTTCGGCTGATGTAAGATTATGGCAGCTTTCACACGCTTTAGTTACCTCACGGGCATTTCCAAATTTTGCCTGTAATACTTCAAATTTCTTATGGTCAACCTTAGGTTTGTGCTTCTTTGAGTACTTATCTTTTAGCTTCATTAAGGTAGTTGGCTCATAATCAAATGAAGATAAGCTGCCCCAAACAATTGCAGTTATTACAGAAATGACAATAATAAATGCTAAAAACTTCTTCATTTTATTGACTTTCCTAAGTTCCAAATATTCCTCATTAGCAATATAATTAATATTTTTCTTTTTAAAAAATATTTTTGCTTAATTTTGAAATTAATAAATTTTACTGAATTTATAAAAGCATTTTTTATGCAAACTGAAAACTATTTTGTAACAGAAAAGCGTTTAGAAAAATTAACAAAAGTATTAGAAAAACGACAACTTGATTTTACTGTTGTGTTAGAAAATATCAACGACCCTCACAATCTTTCTGCAATACTGCGTTCTTGCGATGCAGTAGGTATTTTTGAAGTGTATTTGATTTATAAAAACAGGCGAGATATTCCCCATCTCGGAGAAAAAAGCTCTGCAAGTGCAAAGAAATGGGTAAAAAAGTTGCTTTTTAACAGCGTTGAGGATTGCTATGCCGAACTTCGCAAGCAAGGGAAAAAGATTTTTACTACTCATCTTTCAAGTGAAGCAAAATCAATTTATGATGTTGATATGACGCAAAACATTGCTATCGTCTTTGGAAATGAGCATAGTGGCGTAACTGATGTTGCTCTCGAAAAAGCTGACGGAAACATTTTAATTCCACAGGTGGGTATGATACAGAGTTTGAATATTTCAGTTGCCTGTGCTGTAACCGTTTACGAGGCATTTCGTCAAAGGAATGTTGCCGGGCTTTATGATAAGTGCAATTTCGATGATATTGCTTTCGATAGTGTTATGAAGGAATGGACGAAAAGGTGAGAAAGTTTAGAAGATTATACCAAGTTGCATTCAAAGATACAATTAAAGTGTCATTTCGAAGCGCAGCGAGAAATCTCACAAATCCTTGTTATCACTACATTTGAGATTCTTCGCTGCGTTCAGAATGACAAGATTTTATAGTAAGTTTTTCAAAGGGATATTACACGAGAGAGTGTAGCGACAAGGCATGCCTTGTCGCTACAATAGATAAAAACCACACACTCGTTAAGTTTCTTGGGCTTTGCGAAAGTTGAAATTATTGATTTGCAAATATTGAAGAATAATTCGGTTTTATTTTTACAATTTTATTTGAAATACTTGGATATGCTTTTTTCAATAAATCAGCCGATGATTCTGAAAAAACTCTGATTTCATCACAATCCGTTAAAAATTGCTGCCAGGTATTTCTCCACTTTTCTATATCTCTATCAATATTAACAATATAATCTAAATTGTTTTTCTTCAAACATTGCCCGCACACTTCAATTTCAGGGATATTGCAGTATTTCCCTTTATTATTCAATAGAAAAAAGCTGGGACATATTGAAAAATAATCGTTTACAACAAAAATAACTTTTTGATTTCCCTTTTTCTGTTTAACTATTTGGTCAATAATACAAAGTGGTTTTGGGAAAAAAGCAATATTATTAATAATGATTTGTTCTGCATTTTCAAATAATGTTTTATATGCTTTATTTTGTAAGTATTTTGTAAAGTAACGATTAGATTCTTCACTTCGTTCAGAATGACAGGGAGAATTTTCGGGTGTCATTCTGAGCGGAGCGAAGAATCTCACAAATTTTTTAAACCAATGTACTTTAGATTCTTCACTTCGTTCAGAATGACAAGAAATATGTTCAGCATTACAGTAACTTCGTTCATAATAAAAATGAAAATACCCTTTTTTTAAATTATATTTTAAAATGAAAGTATTAAATTTGTTTTCTTCAATCAATACATTCAAATAACTTTCGCTTCCACCTCCGCAATCATTCGAAAGAATTAAGGTGTATGGTTTTTCAAAAAGTAATTTAAATTTGCTTGAAAAACTTTTTAAGTAAATATTATTAGAGCTATTCTTTTTGAAAAGGAATAAAAAATTCCAAATCAAATTGGAAATGAATAAATAAGTTTTGTAAGTGATTTTTTTTATATGTGAATTTCTTTTGAGCAATTTTACTTTTCAGTTTGAAAATAAAACAATTTAATAATAAAATAAATTAAAAAAAAATTCTTAAATTTGAATTAATGAAAAAAGCTAACGAAAAAATTTATGAACCAGAAACCCAATAAATTACTCGACACGATAACCTCTAAATCTCAAACTCAACGCACTATCGCTATTGTTGACGATGAGCCGGACATTTTAGAACTGCTTAACGTTAATCTAACAAAAGCCGGCTTTAAAGTAAAGTGCTTTGAAGATGCCGATGGATTCAGCAGATATTTATCAAAAGAAGTACCCGATTTGGTTATATTAGATTTAATGCTTCCAGATGCCGATGGTTTTGATATTTGTAAATTTTTGAAAAAAGAAGACAAATATTCTGAAATTCCAATTATTATGCTGACTGCCCGTGGAGAAGAAACTGACAAAGTGCTTGGGTTAGAACTTGGTGCTGACGATTACGTTACCAAACCATTTTCGCCACGCGAGCTTGTTGCCCGTGTTAAAGCAATTTTAAGACGCGAGGAAAAAACCGTAAAAACCCAAAAAATCAAGATTGGTGGAATTCTTGAAATTGATTTACAAAAATATGATACATTCGTAAGTGGTGAAAAAGTTGAATTGACTACTTCAGAGTTTAGAATTCTCAAAATGCTTTTAGAAAGAAGGGGCTGGGTTTATTCACGTGAGCAAATACTTGATTATCTCGGTGCTTATGATAAAGGCGTTTTAGATAGGACTGTGGACGTTCACATTAAAAATTTAAGAGAAAAGCTTAAAGAAGCTGGGAAATTAATCAAAAATATTCGCGGTATTGGATATAAATTAGAAGAATAAAATGTACTATTTTTTTACTAGAATTGGTTCCGGCTTTTTATTAATCATTTTATTATTCTTCTTTTTATTTATTAGTTTCCTAAACAATTCGACTAAAAATGAATTTGTTAGCTTAACGATTAATCAGGCAAAGCAAATTCATACTGTAACTCAACAGCTCATTATTCCTTCTTTTTTAACCGATAATTATGCTGATTTTGATGCTTTAATAAAAAGAATTTCTTTAAATATGAATTTCCGTATATCACTTATTGATTCGAATGGTCGCGTTCTTGGTGATTCTGAAATGAATCCCAAATTAATTACTAATCAAATAACAAAGAAAGAAGTTCTGGAGGCAATTAAACATACTATTGGAACTAACATTGAAGAATATCACAATCTTGAAAATGATTTGCTTTACGTTTGCTTTCCAATTCAGATATATAATAAAAATATTGCGTTTCTAAGGTATGGTATTGAATTAAAAGAGTTAAGCGCAACTATAAAAGAGCAAAATAAAATTATTTTATTTATTTCTATTGCTTTAGCAATTATTTCATTAATTGCAACTTATATTATTTCAAAAATAATTTCCAAGCCAATAATTCAAATATCAAATGCAGCTGAAAGGGTAGGAAAAGGTGATTTCAATACGAAAATACTTTTAAATCAAAAATACAAAATGAAGGAAATATCAAGTATTTTCAACAATATGATTTTTAAAGTAAAGAGTTTGTTCGAGGAAATCTCAATACAGAAGGAAGAACTGGCTGGTATTATTAAATCTATTCGAGAAGGGCTTTTAGTAATCGATATGGAAGGAAAAATACTCCTTTCGAACGAAGGATTCAAGCAAATTGTTAGAAAAGAGAATATTTTGGGAAATTACTATTGGGAAATTATTTCAAATAATAAATTTGCCGATTTTGTAAAAAAAACGCAGAAGAAAAGAAAGAGTTATTTTGATGAAATTGAAATTGATGGAAAATATTACCTTTGCAGTTATAATTTTTTAGATGCAAAAAAAGAAACTGTAATTATTATTTCAGATATTACTCAACTAAAAATTCTTGAAAATATTAAGAAAGATTTGGTTGTTAATGTTTCTCACGAATTGCGAACTCCTTTAACTGCAATAAAAGGTTTTATTGAAACTTTAGAAGACGAAATTGGCGAAGAACATAAAAACTATATTGAAATAATTCACCGGCATACAAACAGATTAATCAACATAGTCGAAGATTTAATGACTTTATCGAAGTTAGAGGATTCTTCTTCAAAATTAGAAAAATCAGTAGTAAATATAAAAGATATTTTAGATAATGTTTATAAAATTTTTGTTCAAAGATTAAATGAAAAGAATTTAAAATTTGAGCTCAAAATAGAAGAGAATTTACCCAAAACCAGTGTTGATGTTTATAGAATAGAGCAACTTTTCATAAATTTGATTGACAATGCAATAAAATATACTGACTATGGAACAATTTTTGTTGAGATAACTTGCACTAATGAAATGATGCAAATCATTATTGAAGATACTGGAATTGGTATTCCGAAAGACAAAATAGAAAGAATATTTGAAAGATTTTTTACAGTCGATAAATCGCGTTCAAGAAAAGTAGGGGGGACCGGGTTAGGGCTTTCTATAGTTAAACACATAGTATTGCAGCATAGTGGCGAAATTAAATTGGAAAGTGAGCTTGGATGCGGAACAAAATTTATTGTCTTATTACCTTTAAAAGCAAATGAATGAAATAAAAGAAAATAATGTTAAGCATAATGAAGATTTTCAACTTGTCCAGGAAGTAATTAATGGAAATAACGATGCTTTTGGTAAAATTCAAAAGAAGTATTACAGAATTATTTCTTCAATTATCAGAAGAATGATAAAAGACGAAGACGATGTTATGGATTTGACGCAGGAAACATTCATTAAGGCATACAAAGCATTGCCGAGTTTCAAGTGTGGTTTTGCATTTTCTTCATGGCTATATAAAATTGCATCAAACTGCTGTATTGACTTTTTAAGGAAAAAGCGACTATCAACCATTTCACTTACAAAACCCGATTTTATTGATGAAGAAGAAAGTGAAATGGAAATCGAAGACAATTCCTATATTCCAGATATGAATATTTTATCGCAGGAGAGGAAAAGTGTTTTACTAAAAGCAATAAACGACTTACCGGATAATTACAAAGAAATATTGCGACTTCGGCACGAAGAGGATTTGGATTATGTTGCTATTGCCGAAACTTTATCAATTCCACTCGGAACTGTGAAAGCCCATTTGTTCCGAGCAAGAAAAATTCTCTATTCCGCTTTAAAAAATGAAAAACATTTGTTTTATTAAGTTTAGCAGTTTTAGAAAGATTAGATAGCTTAGACTTTCGCAAAGTAAAAAACGTTACGTAAGTATTTTAGCCAGATGTCCTACATTTTCGAAATGTAGGACATCTTTTTTGTTTCTCTTTCCCAAATTGTATTTTTTTTTGTTCTTTGCTTTTCCTTTGCTATTAAGACAACACATCTACGATGTTTTTCTTTTCTCTCCTTCCAAAATTGAATTTTGGAAAGAAAATTTCCTTCTCAAGTTCAACTTGGGAACTCCAGTCGCCTCGTAGTTTCAGAACTCCTGACCCCTCGTAGTTATTTATTTCGCAATCTTGTCATTTCGAAGCGCAGCGAGAAATCTCACAAGTAATTGCTAACACGAAACTTGAGATTCCTCACTTCGTTTCGGAATGACACCTTTTTTGGATAATATGCTCAATTGTTCTTTACGAGTAAAATCTTCTAACTCCTTTATTTTCGTTATAGGGTCTGGAGTTCTGAGTTTGTTATTGCGCAGTAAATATAGTTCTGATATTAAAAAAATTTAATATCACAAAATAGCATACTTATAACTCCTAAATAAATTTAGGAGTTATTCTAACAATTAGAGTAACTCCATAATTTATTATGGAGATTAGCTACGAAATTATTCTTTACGAGGCAAATCTCCTAACTCCTTTATTTTCGTTATAGGGTCTGGAGTTCTGAATTCAAGAATATTATTTGATGTTTTAAAAAAATTCAATATTTTTGCAATGGACAGTGTATTATAATGAAATTATATCAATAAAGGAGTATATAATGTTAAATATTAATTTATTTTCCATACTTATCAGAAAAATATTTCAATTTTGCTTTTTGTTTTCGTTAGCAATAATTATAAGCAGTTGTGAAAATTCTAAAGAAACTCCACCTGCAAAAATTTATAAAATTGGAATGCTTGCCGAAAAGTTTGGAATTGATTCCTATAATGATAACAGTAAGCAAGGTTTACTTGATTTGAATAAAGAAATTCCAATCTTTACTGATTTCCGCGATGGTGTAGATTCATTAACAATGCTTGAAAATTTCAATTATTTTATGAGTAGGAATATTGATTTACTTTTTTATGTCGGATACAATTTTACGGATTTTGCTATAGAAAAGGCGAATAAAACTCCGTATGTTGATTTTGCATTTATAGATTATGATTTGGATACAATTCCCAAAAATATGATTGGTGTGGCTTTTGAAGTGCAGGAAGCTGCTTTTCCGCTTGGTTTCCTTGCGGCATACTGGGCTGATTTTAAAAATCCTGATGCTCCAAAAACGGCTGCTATATGTGGTTTTGATTCTAAAACTCTTCAAAAATTCTATGTTGCTTTTGATAATGGTGTAAAATATTATAATTCGATATATTCAAAAAATGTTGTTAATTCAACCGTTTTTAGTTATTCTTTCCATGAAAAACAAATCGGAAGACAAATTGCAGATTCATTAGTGAATGAAGGCGTTTCTGTTCTGTTTACTGTTGCTGGTTCCTGCGGAGTTGGAGCTATTGAAGTAGCAAGCGAAAGGCATATTTGGGCGATTGGCGTTGATGAAGACCAGTATCTTACTCTTCCAGATACATTAAAAAGTATCCTGCTTTCTTCCTGCATTAAAGACACAAGAGTTACTGTTTATAATATTGCAAAAGATTACGTAAATGGTAAGTTTAACAAAGGAACAATACAAAAGGCGAATTTGAGCAGCAGTGGAGTTGCTATTGCTCCATACCACAATTTTGATAATCAAATACCAGAGAGCATTAAAGCAAAAATCGAAGAAATTAAAAATGATATTATTTCGGGGAAAATTAATCCTATGGAGTGAAAATAATTTCTGTTGAAATTAGGTTACGAGTTGATAATGTAATATTTTTATTAGCAAATGATTTTTTAAAAAAGCAAATAAATTGAAAAATTTTCATTAAACATTATCAACAAAAATTAAATCTCATAATACATTTTTAAAAAAGACATAAATGTTATTTGATAAAATTTCAAAATGAAGTATATAAAAATTAAGGAATATTTCGTATTTT
>DAIOVK010000047.1:0-12275 GCA_036759045.1 Kapaibacterium sp. (SeqCode)
AAACCGAATTTGGGCAATCTTCTGTGAAGTGGCATTTGTCCACCTTCAAAACCACGTTTTGATTTATATCCGGAACGGGATTGCGCCCCTTTATGTCCTTTTGTTGATGTTCCGCCGTGACCAGAACCGGGACCTCTTCCTATTCTTTTATTCTTTTTCTTCGAGCCAGCAGCATAACTAAGGTTTCCGATGTGTTTCATTTTTTCTTCTTTAATTTATTCAGAAATTTCTTCAACTGTAACTAAATGTTTTACAACATTTATCATTCCGCGTGTTTGCGGATTATCAGGTAAAATATTTACATAATTTGGGCGACCGAGACCCAATGCTTTAATAGTAAGCTTTTGCTTTTCTTGTGTCTTTATAATACTTTTAACTTGAGTTATTCTTAATTTTGACATTTTACACCTGATTTTAAATGAAATTAACCAATAACCACTTTTTCAAGTGGAATACCACGACGGGAAGCAACTGCCTGAACATCTTCGAGTTCCATAAGGGCTTGCATTGTTGCTTTTATTGTGTTGTGTGGATTTGAAGAACCAAGACTTTTAGTTAAAACGTCTTGAACTCCAGCTAACTCTAAAATAGCTCTCACACCACCAGCGGCTATAACTCCGGTACCAGCTGTTGCAGGTTTAATTAATACTTTTGCAGCACCATATTTTCCTAATACCGGGTGAGGAATAGTTTTACCTTGAAGGCGAACTTTTACCAAAGCTTTTTTGGCAGAATCTGTTGCTTTTGTTACAGCATCAACTACTTCGCCAGCTTTACCTAAGCCGTATCCGACATGCCCATTACCATCGCCAACTACAACTATAGCTGCAAAACTGAATCTTCTACCGCCTTTAACAACTTTTGCTGTTCTTCCGACGTAAACTAATTTATCTTTTAATTCTAATTCTGATGACTTTATTTTACCCACAATATTTCCCTTTTAATTAAAATTGCAAACCGTTTTCGCGAGCTGCATCTGCTAATGCTTTTACTCGACCATGATATAAATAAGCATTTCTATCGAAAACAACATTAGTAATATTCTTCTCTTTTGCACGTTTGGCGATAATACTGCCAACTAATTTGCATTTATCAACTTTCTTCATATCGGGTTTAATCGCTGCTTTTACTTCTTTATCTAAAGTTGAAGCAGAAAGCATTGTTTTTCCTAAATCATCATCAATCAATTGAACGTAAATATGGTTCAAGCTTCTGTAAACAGTCATTCTAAGACGTTCTTTTGAGCCATTTATTCTTTTTCTAATATGATTTTTACGTCTCTGTCTTCTTATTTTTTTTAGCTCTAATGCATTCATTATAATTATTTTGTTTAATTAAACAATACTTTATTTAGAAGATGATTTACCAGCTTTACGTCTGATGTATTCTCCTTCATATCGAATACCTTTACCTTTATATGGCTCGGGTGGTCTTAATTCTCTGATTCGAGCTGCTAATTGCCCAACTCTTTGCTTATCAATTCCATGAATATGGATTTGATTAGGAGCAGGAGATTTAATTTCGATATCTTTGGGTGGGATTATTAGAATTGGATGTGAATATCCAAGCGCTAACATCAGGTTATTGCCTTTCATTTCAACTTTGTAACCCACTCCCTCTATTTGCAATACTTTCTTAAATCCATTTGTAACGCCTTCAATTACATTGAAAGCTAAAGCACGTGTTAAGCCATGTAGGGCTCTTACATTTTTCAAATCATTAGGTCTTGAGAAAGTAATTTCATTATTTTCGAATTTAAATTCAATTTCCTTTGGAATTTCTAATTTCAATTCACCTTTTGGTCCTTTAGCTTTAAGTAAATTACCATCGAAGCTAACTTGAACATTATTTGGAATTTGAATTGGTTTTTTTCCGATTCGTGACACGATAAACTCCTTATAGATAAATTACCAAATTGTACAAAGCACTTCGCCGCCGGAATTGGTGCGACGGGCTTCTTTATCAGTCATTAAACCATGTGAAGTAGAAATAATAGCAACTCCTAATCCATTCTTTACTCTGGGCAGTTTGTCAGCCGAAGAATAAACCCTTCTTCCCGGTTTACTTATTCTTTTCATTTCTAAAATTGCATTCTTTCGATTAAAATATCTTAAAGTAATGCGAATTGTTCCTTGTATATCATCTTCGATTCTTTCGTAATCGCTGATATAACCTTGGTCTTTTAATATGCGAGCTATAGCGAGTTTCATACTAGAATATGGAATCTCAACTGTCTTGTGCTTCGCTTCTCCAGCATTTCTAATCCTGGTTAAAAAATCTGATATTGAATCTGTTACTGGCATAACTTTTACTTCTTTAATTTTACCAACTTGCTTTTCTAATACCGGGAATCTTCCCTTCTAATGCTAACTGTCTGAACATATTACGACATAAGCCAAACTTTTTATATACTCCTTTGCCGCGTCCTGTTAATGTGCAGCGATTACGTATGCGAGTCTTTGAACTATTTCTAGGTAACTTTTGTAAGCCCTCGAAATCTTGTAAACTCTTTAATTCTTCCCGCTTTGCTTCGTATTTGGCTGCAAGTCGCTTTCTTTTTTCATTGTTTGCTACTGTTGCTGTTCTTGCCATTTTATTTATTTATATTTGTTTATAACTATTTTCTTAATTATTAATCATTTTTCCTGAAAGGAAAACCAAACTCACTTAATAAAGAACGTGATTCTTCATCTGACTTTGATTTCATTACAAATGTAATATCTAATCCTGATATATGATTTACTTTATCTACATCAATTTCTGGAAATATGATTTGTTCCTTGATTCCGATAGAATAATTGCCTCTACCATCAAAACTCTTGTCATTAAATCCTCTAAAGTCACGAATACGTGGAGAAGTAATGTTAATAAATCTATCTAAAAATTCATACATTCTTGCTCTTCTAAGAGTAACCATACAACCAATTGGCATTCCAGCTCTTAGTTTGAAATTAGATATAGCTTTTTTAGCTTTTGCTATTACGGGTCTTTGTCCAGTAATTAATTCTAATTGATTTATAGAATCTTGAAGTAATTTCTGGTCTTGTGTTGCTTCGCCTACTCCGATATTCACACAAATTTTTTGGAGTTTTGGAACTTCCATAATAGATTTAAAGTTAAACTTTTTCATTAAAGCCGGAACAACTTGTTCTTTATAAAACGCTTCCAATCGTGGTTTCGGTATTACTTTATCTTTTACATCTTCTAATCTTTTACCTTCTGGCTTAAAATCGGCTTTCTTTGAAGATGAAGCCATCTGTGATGGTTTTGCTGTTGGTTTTTTAGCTGCCATTGCTATATCTTAATTTTATTATTTTACAAAATTATAAAGCTTTGTCGTTTGTTTTTGCATAACGCACTTTTGTATCTCCTTCATATCTAACACCAATACGAGATGGGTTTTTATCTGAATCTACAATTTGAACGTTAGAATAGTGTACTGGCATTTCTTTACTTAAAATACCACCTTTTTGGTTGCTCTGACTGGGTCTGGTATGTCTTTTTCTAACATTGACACCTTCTACGAGTATTCTCATATTTTGAGGATAAACTCTTAGAACTCTTCCAGTTTCACCTTTATCATTTCCTGCGATAATTTTAACTGTATCGCCTTTTTTAATTTTCAATTTCATTTTAACATTCCTTAAATTACTTCGGGAGCTAATGAAACAATTTTCATATAATTCTTTTCTCTTAATTCACGTGCAACTGGACCAAAAATACGTGTTCCACGTGGTTCGCCTTGAGCATTTAAAATAACTGCAGCGTTGTCGTCAAATCTAATAAAAGAGCCATCACGTCTTTTGCTTTCTTTCTTTGTTCTTACTATAACTGCTTTACAAACTTCACCTTTTTTAACAGCAGAGTTTGGTAGTGCTGCTTTAACAGAAACTACAATTAAATCACCAAGACGTGCATATCTTTTGCCATGTCCGCCAAGAACTCTGATACATCTTACTTTTCTGGCGCCTGAATTATCGGCAACAACTAAATTCGTTTCTTCTTGAACCATTTCTCACTCCTTAAATTACTTAGCACGTTCAACTATTTGTAATAAAGCCCAACGTTTAACTCTGCTTAAGGGCTTAGATTCAATTACTTTTACTGTATCGCCAATTTTACATTCATTAGCTTCGTCGTGAGCCATTACACTTTTTGTTCTTTTAAAGTACTTTTTATATAATGGATGTGCAACATTTCTAACAATTGCAACAACGATTGTCTTATCTGCTTTATTTGACTTTACTTTACCGGTTAAAACCCTTTTATGGGATTTATTTCCGTTAGGGATTCTAATTTCATTTTCCATTGTTCTTTACTCTCTGACGTTCATTTATAATAGTTTTCATACGTGCAATATCTTTTCTTAAAATGTTAAGATAAGTAGTATTTTGCAATTGTCCAAGAGCATGCTGAAATCTTTGTTTTGACAAAGTTTCCTGAGCTTCATCTAAAGAACTGATTAATTCGTCTTCGTTAAGCTCTCTTAAATCATTAGCTTTACGCGTTTTCATCTTGCATCAAATCAATACGTGTAACAAATTTAGTTTTTATTGGAAGCTTATGAGAAGCTAATCTCAATGCTTCTTGTGCTGATTCACGTGGTACTCCATCTACTTCGAATAGAATTCTACCGGGTTTTACAACTGCCACCCAACCTTCTGGGCTACCTTTACCACTACCCATACGAGTTTCTAATGGTTTCTTAGTAAATGGTTTGTCTGGGAAAATTCTAATCCACATTTTCCCTTCTCTTTTAAGGAATCTATTTATAGCGATACGAGCAGCTTCTATTTGCCTGTTAGTTATCCAAGCGTGTTCTAATGTTTTTAAGCCGAAAGAGCCGAATGTAACAAGATAGCCACGATGTGCCTTGCCGCGACTTCGACCTCGCTGCGTCTTTCTATATTTTGTTCTTTTTGGTAATAGCATAACTTACTCTTTTAATTTTTTTAGATTATTGTTGCCTGCCGATTATCTCGCCTTTGCAAATCCAAACTTTAACTCCCAGAGCTCCATAAATTGTTTGAGCTGTTGCAGTACCGTAGTCAATATCGGCTCTTAATGTATGAAGAGGAATTCTTCCTTCTTTATATTGTTCTGTACGAGCCATTTCAGCTCCTCCAAGACGTCCAGAGCACATAACTCTAATTCCGAATGCACCCATTCTCATAGCTGATGCAACTGACTGCTTCATTGCTCTTCTAAATGAAATTCTTCCTTCAAGTTGTTGCGCAATATTATCAGCGACTAACAAAGCATCTAATTCTGGTCTTTTTATTTCACTAATTAAAATCTTAACTTCTTTTTTTGTTATTTTTCTAATTTCTTCTTCGACCTGAGTAATATCTTTACCTTTGCTTCCGATAATTACTCCGGGGCGTGAAGTATTAATAGTAATTCGAAGTTGTTTTGCTGTTCTTTCAATAATAATTCTTGAAATACCAGCTTTCTTTAAACGTTTTTTAATATAGTTTCTTACTTTAAGGTCTTCAGAAAGCTTTTCCTGAACATTGCTTTCATCGAACCAGTTTGCATCCCAAGGCCTTATTATACCTAACCGCAAACCTATTGGATTTGTTTTCTGACCCAATTTTGACTCCTCTAATTATAACTTTGTTGCAACAACTATTGTTAAATGATTTGAGCGTTTTCTTATTCTATATGCTCTACCCATTGGTGCAGGGCTTATCCTCTTCATTGTAGGACCTTGATTTACGAAACATTCTTTTACGTAGCAATCCTCGGGGTTGAATGTTTTCCCATCTTCAAAATTTGAGAGATTTGAAATTGCTGATTTTAATAAATCAGAAATATTTTTTGCTGCAAAGTTAGTTGAAAATTTTAAAATATCAAAAGCTTCAGCTGCATTTTTGCCGCGAATTAAATCTATTACTAATCTCATCTTTCTTGGTGATGAACGTATAAATTTCTTTATTGCTCTTGTTTCCATCATAATCTCCTTATTTCTTACCTGTTTTCATATCTTTTCTATGCCCCGAATGGCCTCTATATACACGTGTTGGTGAGAATTCTCCAAGCTTATGACCAACCATATTTTCTGTTATATAAACAGGAATAAAATTTTTACCATTATGAACCGCAATAGTATGACCCACAAAGTCCGGAGTTATCGTAGATGCTCTTGCCCAAGTTTTAAATACTTGTTTTTTATTGCTACTATTAAGAGCATCAATTTTTCTTTGCAGTTTATAATGTACAAAATAACCTTTTTTTAATGAGCGAGACATACTCTTTACCTAATTCTTTTTTAATATTTTATTTAATATGATTATTTACCTTTTCTCTTGCGTACTATGTATTTATTTGATAGTTTCTTTTTCTTCCTTGTCTTAAGACCTTTTGCTAATTGTCCCCAAGGAGAACGTGGATGTAATCTTCCACCACCGGATTTTGACCTGCCTTCACCACCGCCCATTGGATGGTCGATTGGGTTCATAGCCATACCGCGTGATTGTGGTCTTACGCCTTTCCAAATACTTCTTCCAGCTTTACCATAAGATATTTTTTCATGGTCGTGGTTACTGACTGTTCCAAGAGTAGCATAACAAATACTTGGAATTATTCTAACCTCGCCTGATGGTAATTTTACCTGAGCGTTTTTTCCATCTACTGCAACTAATTGACCAAACACACCAGCACTTCTTGCTATTTGTCCACCTTTACCGGGTTTCATTTCAATATTATGAATAAACAAACCAATTGGAATTTTAAAAAGCGGAAGTGCATTTCCATCTTTAAATTCTGCATTTGGACTTGCAACAATAACATCTCCTACTTTCAATTTATCTGGTGCTAAAATATATGTAATAACACCATCATCATATTTTACGAGAGCAATTCTTGCTGAACGATTCGGGTCGTATTCAATTGTTTGAACTGTAGCAGGAATATCAATTTTTTTTCTTTTAAAATCAATAATACGATATTGTCTTTTATGCCCACCACCTCTATGTCTTGAAGTAATTCTGCCAGTGTTGTTACGACCACCAGATTTTTTTAAAGGTTCAAGAAGTGGTTTATATGGTTTATTTGTCGTAATATCTTCAAAAGTATCGACTGAATAAAACCTTGTGCCAGGCGTCATTGGTTTTAATACTCTAATTCCCATTTTCTTTCTTGATAAAATTTACAAAATTATGCAACTGGTGCGTCAGAAACAACATCAATGCTCTGACCTACTTTCAAAGTGATATATGCTTTTTTTCGTTCAGGAGTTTTACCTCTCATCATACCCTTACGAGTCATACGGGTTTTAATTTTACCTTTTTGTCTAACGGTTCTAATGCTCGTAATATTAACATCAAACATATCTTCCAATGTTTTTTTAATTTCAATTTTATTAGCATTTACATCAACTTCAAAAGCATATTGTCTTTTTTCACCGAGTTTTGTTGCTTTTTCAGTTACAACTGGTCGCTTAATTATCTGTTTCATTGTTTTCTTACTTTAAAATGATATTTTCTAATGTTTCAATTGCTCCCTTGAAAAATAGAAGCTTCTTATGATTTAAAATATCGTAAGTTGAGATTTTATCTATTGGATAAATAGATAATTTTGGAATATTTCTCGCACTCATATATAAATTTAAATCATACTTTGGAAGTAGAACGAGTGTTTTGTCGTTATTAATTTGTAAATTTTTAAGAATATTTACAAAGTTTTTAGTTTTAATTTCATCGAAATTAAAATCTTCGACAATTTTGATATTATCTTCTTGCATTCTGCAGGTAAGAGCAGAAAGTTTAGCAAGTTGTCTCATTTTTTTTGTCAATTTCACAGAGTATTTATGTGGTTTAGGACCGTGAATAGTTCCACCACCGACCCATACTGGTGAGCGTGAAGAGCCGGAGCGTGCAGTTCCTCTTCCTTTTTGGCGCCAAGGCTTTTTTCCACCGCCTGAGACTTCAGCACGAGTTTTTGTTTTGTGAGTACCTTGTCTTTGGTTAGCAAGGTATGAAACCACTGCAAGATGCATCGCATGTTCGTTTGGTTCGACTGCAAAGATTTTATCTTGTAACTCTATCTCGCCTGTTTTTTGACCGTCTTTTGAATATATATCTACTAACATTTTTATGCCTATTGCTTGATTATTTCTAATATAGTATTTGGAGCGCCGGGAACCGAACCTTTAATAAGAATAAGATTTTGCTCGGGAACAATTTCGATAACTTCAATATTTCTAATAGTTGCAGTTTTTCCACCCATTCTTCCAGCCATACGTAATCCTTTTAAGACTCTTGATGGGTAAGAAGATGAGCCAATTGAACCTGGATGCCTTTGTCTGTCGGATTGTCCGTGAGTAGTCATACCAACTCCACCGAAGTGATGTCTTTTTACTACACCTTGGAAACCGTGTCCTTTACTTGTGCTGGTAACTTTTACCTTGTCACCTTTGGCAAATTGCTCTACGTTAAGGACTTCACCGACTTCTAATTTAGCTTGTAAATCGCGAAACTCTTTTAAATGTCGTCTTGGCTTAATTCCAGCTTTATTGAAATGACCTTGTAGAGGTTTATTGACTTTTCTTTCTTCAATTTCCTCAAAGCCGACTTGGACTGCATTGTATCCTTCTTTTTCTATACTCTTTACCTGAATAACAGAGCAAGGTCCAGCTTCGATAACTGTGCAAGGTATTTGGATGCCATCATTTGTAAAATAACTGGTCATCCCTAATTTCTTTCCGATAATTGCTGCTTTCATTTTATAATTTATCCTTTGACTTCTACATCAACCCCAGAAGGTAATTCCAAACGCATTAATGCGTCAATTGTTTTTTGGGTAGAACTAAAAATATCAATTAATCTTTTGTGAATACGTGATTCAAATTGCTCGCGTGATTTTTTATCAACGTGTGGCGAACGAAGAACAGTATAAACACTTCTACGTGTCGGTAATGGAATTGGTCCAGATACTACTGCGCCCGTTTGCTTTACGGTCCTTACTATTCTCTCGGCTGATTTATCTATTAAACTATGGTCGAAAGATTTTAGTTTTATTCTTATTTTTTGTGTTGCCACTTTTACTCCGTTTTTCTAATAAAACTATTGATTATTCGATAATCTTTGTAACAACGCCAGCGCCTACAGTTCTTCCACCTTCGCGGATAGCAAATCTCAATCCTTCTTCCATAGCGACTGGTGTGATAAGTTCAATAACTAAATTATCAATATTGTCACCGGGCATAACCATTTCTACTCCAGCTGGAAGTGTCATAACACCTGTTACGTCAGTTGTTCTTAAATAAAATTGTGGGCGATATCCGCTGAATAATGGGGTATGACGTCCACCTTCTTCTTTTTTAAGGAATAATACCTGTGCATTAAATTTGTGGTGAGGTGTAATTGAATTTGGTTTAGCAATAACCATACCGCGTTCAATTTCATTTTTATCAACTCCGCGAAGAAGTAAACCTACGTTATCGCCAGCTCTACCTTCATCAAGAAGTTTACGGAACATTTCAACGCCTGTGCAGGTTGTTTTCTTGTGTAAACCGAAACCAACCAATTCAACTTCTTCGTTTACTTTAATAATTCCGCGTTCAATTCTACCAGTACCGACAGTACCACGACCAGTAATTGAGAATACGTCTTCTACCGGCATTAAGAATGGTTTGTCAATATCGCGTTGCGGAAGTGGAACGTAACTATCTACTGCATCCATTAATTCAAAAACACATTGAAGTCTTGGGTCATCAGCGGATGTACTTGGGTCAGTTCCAGCGTCTAATGCGTGTAGGGCTGAACCTTTAATAATTGGAATATCATCGCCGGGAAATTCATAAGAAGATAATAAATCTCTTAATTCCATTTCAACAAGCTCTAATAATTCTGGGTCAGCAATATCAACTTTGTTCATAAAAACAACGATACGTGGCGCACCGACCTGGCGGGCTAATAAGATATGTTCGCGAGTTTGAGGCATAGGTCCGTCTGTAGCAGCGCAAACTAATATAGCACCGTCCATCTGGGCAGCACCGGTAATCATATTTTTGATATAGTCGGCGTGACCGGGGCAATCTACGTGGGCATAGTGTCTTGTAGCAGTTTCATATTCAACGTGAGCTGTAGCAATCGTGATTCCACGTGCTCTCTCTTCAGGAGCATTATCAATTGAATCAAATGTTCTTACCTGTGTGTTTGTTCCTCTTTTGGATAATGCCATTGTTATAGCTGCTGTTAAAGTAGTCTTGCCATGGTCAACGTGTCCAATTGTTCCTATGTTCACGTGTTCCTTAGAGCGGTCAAATTTTTCCTTTGCCATTTTAAACTCCTTAAAATTTTTTTATTTTAAAATATAATTTTTATTTTTTTTCAATTTTCATTTTTTTGCAATTTGCAAAGATACAAATTTACGAAATATTTTAATTTTTTCAATATTTTTTTTTAATTTTTATTATAAGTTGGTTCATAATGTGAAAAAGTCATTGAATATGAAGCTCTACCTTGTGTTAATGACCTTAAACTTGTTACATAGCCAAACATTTCAGATAACGGAACCATTGCTTTTATTTCCTGAAGCATTCCTATTTGATTAATCTGTTCTACTCGGCCATGTCGAGAACCGAGGTCGGCAATAATTTCTCCGAGATATTCTTCAGTTGTGGTTATTTCTACATCAAAAATTGGTTCAAGTAAAACTGTTTGTGCAATTTTTAAACCTTCTTTTATTGCAATTGATGTTGCCATCTTGTAAGCTAATTCGTTGATATTTTCATCTTCCAGTTCAATTGCTTTAATAATAGCTTTTATATCTGTAGCTGGATAACCGGATAATCCGACCTGAAGTGATTCAGTAGCTACTTTTTTCAATTCATTTAAAAAGGTATCGCTAATGTGTTTATCGTTTATTTCACTTTCAACACAGATTCCACTTCCTCTTTCGCCGGGTATCATTTCAACTTTTACCTGACCAAATGCTCTTTTGCCTGAAATAATTCTATCAAATTTTCCATCATGGATAATACCTTGTGAAATAGTTTCTCTGTAAGCTACCTGTGGATTGCCTACTCTTGCTTCTATATGAAACTCTCTTTTTAGTCTGTCAACGATAATATCAAGATGTAATTCACCGACCCCGCTAATAATCACCTGTCCGCTTTCTTCATCATTTTTAAATTGAAATGTTGGGTCTTCATCGCTTAATCTTGCGAGTGCCTCAAGCATTTTATCTCTATCCGCAATTGTTTTTGCTTCTATGGACTGATTAATTACCGGCTCTGTAAAAGCTATTTTTTCATAAACAATTGGCTTTTTTACATCGCATAGAGTATCGCCTGTTCTGGTTATTTTCAAATCAGGAAGAGTAACAATTTCTCCTGAAAAAACTTCCTGAATTTCTTCTTTTTTGTTTGCATACATCCTAAGAATTTTTTGGACTCTTTCTTTTTTATCAAGCAGAGGATTATAAATCATCTCACCAACTTTTATTGAGCCGGAATAAATCCTAAGGTATGTCAATTTTTTTACATGTGGGTCGCAGGTTATTTTAAAAGCCAAAGCTGAAAATGGTTCTTCATCATTTGGTTTTCTCATAATTTCTGTTTCAAAATCATTTGGAAGAAATCCTTTGAACTCTTTAATATCATTTGGAGCCGGAAGATAATCAATAACAGCATCAATAAGCGGTTGAACGCCAGCATTTTTTAATGATGAGCCACAAAGGACCGGAGTTAATTTTAAGTTCAAAACTGCACTTCTTAACTCTTTTTTGATTTCTTCATTTGTTAGCTCTATGCCTTCCAAATACTTAGAAAGTAAATCATCATTAAGTTCGGCGACGCTTTCCATAAGTATAGCTCTGTATTCTGTTGCTATTTCCAGATAATTTGTAGGAATATCCTCGTAAATAACATTATATCCGTTTGTATCTTCATCGAAATATAATGCTTTCATAATAACGAGGTCAATAACTCCATCAAATTCGCTTTCCGCTCCTATTGGGATTTGAATTGCAACTGGTTTAGCACCAAGTCGCTCTTTCATCATAGAAAGCACTCTTTGGAAATCAGCACCAATTCTATCCATTTTATTGACAAACGCAATTCTGGGGACGCTGTACATATCTGCCTGATGCCATACTGTTTCAGATTGAGGTTGCACCCCACCAACAGCACAGAAAATTGCAATAGCACCATCAAGTACTCTTAAAGAACGCTGTACTTCAGCAGTAAAATCCACATGCCCGGGAGTATCAACAATATTGATTTGATAGTCTTTCCAAAAGCAAGTAGTAGCGGCAGCCATAATGGTGAT
>DAIOVK010000048.1:0-12246 GCA_036759045.1 Kapaibacterium sp. (SeqCode)
ACTCCCCTACCCTCGCTACCAAAATCTCATACAACCTTTGGAAATCATCTTTAGAATAGTATTCTATTTCAAAAGAGCCGTTGTCTGCGGAACGCTGGAATATTTTTACTTTTGTGCCGAATGCCTCACGCAGCTTGCTTTCCGCATCTTTAACGAAAACATCATCTGGATTATAGCTTTCTTTATCTAATGACTTCTTTTTGTCTTTTTTATTAAATGAAAATCTATCAAGTTCAATATCTTTTACCAGTATTTCAGTAGCACGAACGGAAAGCTTTTTTTCTACGACCATTTTCCATGCTTCAATAAGTTTTGCCATATCGGATATAGCAAGCAAAGCTCTTGCATGCCCTGTCTGTATTTCTCTTTTACGCAAACTCTCCTGTATTCTGTCCGGAAGGCGAAGCAAACGTAGGAAATTAGTAACAGTGGTTCTGTCTTTCCCGACGCGTTTTGCGACTTGTTCCTGTGTCAGATTACATTCTTCAATTAAACGGTTGTAACCACTTGCAACTTCAATGGGATTCAGGTTTTCTCGCTGCACATTTTCTACTAATGCAATTTCGAGCAACTCTACATCTGAATTTACTTCAAGTATGTAAGCAGGTATGAGAGCAAGTTCAGCCAATTTGGAAGCACGCAGTCTACGTTCTCCTGAAATCAGTTCGTAGCCAGTAACAGAGCGTCTAACGGTAATCGGTTGAATTATACCATGTTCGAGTATTGAATTTTTCAAATCTTCAAGAGCAGCCGGGTCAAAATCAGTTCTTGGCTGGTAGGGATTGAATTCAATAGTATTTACATCAATCATAGAAAAAAATTGATTTTCTGGTTGCTTTTCAGTAACATTAGCTTCAGTTTCGTTCATACTAATATTTGAAAGCAATGCTCCAAGCCCTTTGCCCAGCCCTGTCGGTATTTTCTTTTCTTTCGTCATTTATTTCATTATACCTTTATTTTTGTTTATGATTTCTTTTGCCAAATCAAGATAATTCTTTGCCCCAACACTGACAGCATCATAGAGCAGAACCGGTTTTCCGTGGCTCGGTGCTTCAGAAAGGCGAACATTACGATAAATCACAGTTTTAAACGCATTATGACCAAAATGGCGAATCACTTCATCAACCACCTGATTTGAAAGCCGCAGACGAGTATCGAACATAGTCAGCAGAACACCCTCAATATCCAAACCAGTATTCAAACGGTAACGGACGATGGAAATAGTATTCAAAAGCTGCCCCAAACCTTCTAAAGCGTAGTATTCGCACTGCACGGGTATTAGCACAGAATCCGCTGCTGTAAGTGCATTCAAAGTAAGCAAACCTAAAGATGGCGGGCAGTCAATAATTATAAATTTATATTCTTTCTTTAGTTCAAACAAAATATTTTTCAAAACCATTTCACGATTTGTTTTTCCAACAAGTTCAATTTCAGCACCCACCAAATTAATATGTGATGGCAGCACTTTCAGATTTGGCATAACTGTCTCTTTTATCACTTCCTGAACAGGATGATTATTAATAAGGCACTCGTAAATAGTATATTCCAATTTTCGAGATTCCACACCAAGCCCGTTTGTTGCGTTTGCCTGCGGGTCAATATCCACGAGCAGCACAGGGTATTCAGCCGCTGCAAGTGAAGCCGAAAGATTAATTGAAGTAGTTGTTTTGCCAACTCCACCTTTTTGATTTGCTATTGCTATTATTTTGCCCATATTATAAGCCGTATTTCAATTGAAAATAGAAAAATGCCGTTAAAACTAATGAGTGAGTGATTTTCGCATCTAAAATGTATTGTTTTATTTCGCTTAAAGGAACTAAAAGCACCTCGATATCTTCGTGAGTATCGAACTTTTGCTTTTGTATTAGTTCGCAATCAGACCAAACGTAAGAATTGCAGGTATTATTTAAAAATGCGGGATTGGGCAAGTTTTCCCCAAGCCAAACTGATGGATCGCTGCTGCCAAAACCTGTTTCTTCGAGACATTCACGCTCTGCTCCTGCTTGAGTAGTATCGTCATCTTGCACAAGCCCGCCCGGGACTTCTAATGTTACTGCGTCAATGCCATGACGATATTGTTTGATTAGCACAACTTCCTTATTCTTTGTTATTGGAATAATGTTTACCCAGCGAGGAGATTTCAAGACGATAAAGTTTCCTTCTTTTTCTTGTTCAGGGTGCTTTCGTAAATACCACACCGATTCAAAGATTTTCAAATCTGTTGCATTGCTTTCTTTTATTGTAATCCAATTTTTCATATATATTATTTCTTATGCTATTTCAATTCCAGATTCTTTTACAAATTCAATTAATGGAGAATTATTAGATTGATTAAAACGATTATTACTAACAATATATGGTTCGATTTTTGAATTTATTTTCTTTGTTAGTTTCCAAATATTTCCAATTAAATAATCATCTTCATTATCAGTTACAAACATAACATCAATATCGATATCTTTTTTTGCTGTATTTGTTGAATAGCTTCTATATAAGAATGCTTTATTCACAGCAATTCCTTCTTCCTTTAATAAAGAAATAAAATTTATTAGAATTTCTATAACTTCGTTTTTAGCCATTGAAATAATTCCTTAGTTAAATTCATGCAGTCCATAATTATATTATCTTTTGTATTTAAAAATAATTCTTATCAAACTAATATACATCATTATGTGTTCCTATATCAATTAAAGCTATTATTTTATTCTTACTTTCTGGATTAATTGTAAATGTAAATACAATTCTACAATCATATTATACAACTGAACCCCAGTAATCTTTTAATTTCCCATGAAGTATATGTGTGTTTAGCTTAGGATTAAAAGGATTATCCTGCAATAGTTCAAGAGCATTAATAATGCTTTGCTTTAATTCGAAATTATTTTTTGTAATTTTTTTGAAAGCATTTTTAAAACTACTATGCCAGGATAATTGATACATCATTCACTTTCTATATCATTTAGGAAATCTTCAACTGAACCGATTTTAGCTGTATTTGACTTTATTGCATCAAGCGTTATTTTGCCGTTGATTGCTATTTCGTTTCTTCTTCGCTCATTAAAACGTTTTTTAAATAAATCAAAAAATATAGTTTGTTCATCTACGCTCATTTTTTCAGCTAAATTTAGCACTGAATTTATTGTTGCAGTTTGCATCATTACCTCTTTCAAGTAAGAAAATATTAATAATACTATAAAAATTAAAATCAATTTTATTTATTGTCAACAACCTCTAGAAAATTTTCACGCATATACAGCATTTGGATTTTCTGACATTATAGAAAATGCATATCCATAATTTACTAATATGTCAGTTTCTAATCCAGACGAATAATGTCTCATCTCAATTTCTCTATCTTCGTCCATATCAGCTATTACATTAATCCAAATATGGTCTGGGTCGTCTGGGTCTATTTGTAAATCCTTATAAACTATTTCTGGATAACTTTCTTTTACTTTATTGAATAATTCATCAATTAATTGTTTTTGTTTATAATTTAGTTTCATTTTATTACTCCTAATAATAATTCAACAAATTCTTTAGAATATTTTATTTGTTGTTTAGCATCTTTTTTACTGACTCCATTTTTATAATCTGCATTACTTCTAATATGTTGTAAATCTTTTAAATAACCTTTAAACTTTGAAGATACAATTTTCCTTCTATTACAAAAATTCTCTGCAAACAAAGTTTGAATAGTCTTATGATCTATTTCAGGTATTATTCCTATAGAATATATAGCAGCTATTGCTATATGAAAAGCTGAATAATATGCTCTATTAGCAGATGCATTAAATAAATTATTTTCATATAATAATTCAGCTGCTAATAAGTTCTCTTTTGCTCGCTCAACAAAAATTTCTTTCATAGCTTTCCTATATTAATTCAATAAAAATATATATCAACTAATCAAATATTTCAAATATAACTTTTATAAAAAGAATATATCACTCAAATCTTTCAAAATTAACAAAATATTAGCTATTTTTGGGTAAAATTATTCTCATTGTCGTTCCCTTGCCCTCCTCTGATTCACATATTATTTCACCATTATGCTCACTAATTATTTGATAAACTATACTTAGTCCAATTCCTGTGCCAGAATTTTTTGTAGAATAATATAAATTGAATATTTTAGTTTGATTTTCTTTAGAAATCCCAATTCCATTGTCAGAAATATCAATGATTAATTTATCAGTTTGCTTGACGGAAATACTTATAACCCCATTGTTTTCAATTGACTGAATGGAATTTAGCATAATATTTAAAAATGCCTGTTTTATTTTCTCACTATCAACTTTTACTTCAATAATATCAGCAAAATTTCGGTTTATTTTAATTTTCTTCTCTTCTGCCTGTGATTCAATTATATTTATAACT
Organism: Kapaibacterium sp. (SeqCode); assembly: GCA_036759045.1. GTDB lineage: Bacteria > Bacteroidota > Ignavibacteria > Kapaibacteriales > UBA2268 > JAAYJM01. The sequence continues at coordinate 4,381 of DAIOVK010000048.1, forward strand.
TCGTTTAAAACATCTGATAAATTGAAGTTACGTAAATTTAACTTTGCTGGTTTAGCAAAATCTAAGAACTGCTTAATTATTTGATTTACTCGTGCGACTTCACTGCGAACAGTTTTAACTAATTTTGTATATTCTTCTTCTTGCTCTTTCGGCTCAAATTCAAATTCGAATCGTTGAGCTATAACACTGATTGAATTAAGTGGATTGCGTATTTCGTGGGCAACGCCTGCTGCAAGTTCACCCATAGCCGTCATTTTTTCTTTAATTTCCAATTTCTTTTGTATTTGCCGAAAATCGGTTAAATCCTTGATTAGCGCAACAACAAGTTCTACATCACCTTTTTGATTTTGTATTGAAGAAACCGCAATACCAAGAATTCTTTTCCCTTTTTCATTTAAATTATATTCAATTTCAAAATATTCAGGAACCACATAACTTTGCAATGCTTTATTCAACTTAAATTCATCGCCTTTAAATATATCAGAATATTTTTTATTGAAAATCTTTTCAAAATTTAGTTCAAACAAATTTTCGGCAGAATGATTAAAAAGGAAAATTTTTCCTGTATTATCTAAAGCTAGAACTGCATCGCTTATATTATCCAAAATCAATTCTGTATATTGCTTTATTTTCTTATGCTCAGTTCTCAATGTTTGGTAACGCTTCCGGGTAATTAAAAAAATTATGAGTAAAAGTGAAAGGACAAAAAGTGCAATACTTGTTATAGTAACTCTTCGGTTTGAACTGGACTGAATCATTTCAATATTTTTCAGTGAAAGAGCTATTCTTGTTAAAAAAACATCTTCTTCATTAATTATAATTGGCGCAACTACTTCCAACACATTTTCATTCTCAAATTTTGTAACCCGGGTTAAGGTTACGTGTTCGTTAAACACTTTTAAAAGGAAAGCATCTGATTCTATTGAAGATAGCTGTGTAATTTCTTTTGAAGCTGAAAATATTCCGTCAAGGTCTTGCAAAACAATATAAGCAATATCAGGGTTGTTGCCGATATCCTGAATTTGCTTTCCAATACCAAACTGATTTCTCAAATCAACAAGTTTTTTTAAAGAATATCCAACCAAAATACAGCCGCTTTTCCTATTTCTTTGACGTGCAAGGGCATACATTTGCTGCTCATTTTGCTCATTTATTATAATACCTAAATCAAGCCACTGGTATTGCCCATTAACAACTTCCTTTATATCATCGAGCAAATCCTCAGTGACCTCATTTACTTTAATACTATCATTATTCAAATTAATAATTTTTCCATTTTCATCAAGAACTGAAATGTATGTAACTTCAAATTCCTGAGCAATGTTTTTCAAATCCTGATTGCTAAGCGTTTTCCTGTTTTCAAAATTTGAAATGTAATTTGCAATCAAATTTAAATTTTTAACGTAAAGGTTTTCAATTTCATTATTTGTTTGAATGGAATTATAAATACCGAGGTTGAGAGTTTCAATCAGTGTAAGTGATTCAATTTCTAAAGTATTGAGTAAATCTTTCCTGCTTTCCTTTGCTTCGTAAAATGTAAATACTAAAAGTATTGCTGCCACAAGAACAGCAAGTAAAACAGCTAATTGATATTTCTTATTAAATAAAAACATAAGTTCAAAATCGTTCAAACATAAATAGTAAATTAAAGAATTTTCTTGTTTATTCCATAATTTTTTATTAATTTGCATATTATTCTGGTGCCGTAGCCAAGTGGTTAGGCAGCGGTCTGCAAAACCGCCAACGTAGGTTCGATTCCTATCGGCACCTCAATTTTTTAGATTTTTTATAATTTAGAGATATATGGCAGGAACAACATCAGATTTACGACCCGGTGCAGTAATAATATTTAATGGTGAACTTAACACAGTTCTCGAATCAGAGCATAGGACTCCGGGCAACTTACGAGCATTTTATCAGGTTAAAATGCGTAGTTTAAAAACAGGTCGACTTTACGAAAACCGCTTCCGCTCAGGTGAATCAATCGAATTCGTTCGCGTTGAAAAAATGAATTATCAATACCTTTATAACGATGGAAGCAATTTCTACTTTATGAATCCGGATACCTACGAGCAAATTCCAGTTGAAAGAGTTGCTCTGGGTGATGCTGTTGACTTTCTTAAAGACAATCAGGAAGTGCAACTTACTTTTGTTGATAACAGCGTAATTGGCGTTGACCTTCCTTCACACGTAATTTTAAAAGTTATTCATACAGACCCCGGACTTCGTGGCGATACTGCTACAAACGTTCTTAAACCAGCTACTCTTGAAACCGGTGCTTCTATTAACGTTCCTTTATTTATTAATGAAGGTGATGTCATAAGAGTAGATACACGCAATAATTCTTACGTTGAAAGAGTTAAGGAATAATATGGATTTAAGTTCAATTAAAGAGTTATTAGATATTTTCGATGGTAGCAGTGCTGCTGAGCTATCCTGGGAAGAAGACAATTTTAAGATTTATCTTTCTAAAAATACTCCAAACGCTTTCCCTCAACAGCTATATCAAATGCCGGTTAGCCCTCAGCCAATCGCAAGTACTCCAAATTCAGCTGCTGCTACTATAAACCTTGCTCATACTGAGCAAACAGCAAATCAAACTATTGAAGCAAATCCCAACAAATTATATGAAGTAAAATCTCCTATAGTTGGAACATTTTACAGGGCGCCCTCCCCGGACGCTGCTCCATTTGTTGAAGCAGGAACTAAAGTGAAACCCGGACAAACGCTTTGCATCGTTGAAGCTATGAAATTGATGAATGAAATCGAATGTGATGTAAGCGGAACTATTGAAAAAATTCTACTACAAAATGCTCAAGCAGTGGAATATGGGCAAGTACTGTTTTATATAAGATTAGATTAGATGGTTTAGAAAAGATTATATCGTTTCCTAAATGATATAAAACAAATTAGTGGAAATTTGAAAAATTATACTCTGTCATTCCGATACGAAGTGAGTAACCTCAAAGTCTGTGGTAATAAGGAGTTGTGAGATTCTTCGCTGCGCTTCAGAATGACAGACAAATTTGAATTATTAGAAATTCATATATGTCCTATTACAAATAGGAAATGATATTAGATAGTTTAGTTTAAAAAATAATTTAAAAATCCTTCTGAAAAGCAGGATTTTTTTTATTCATCAGAGTACTGCAAGTTATGAAATGAATTTTTACTCTTTAATACAAACCGACATAAACAATATCATTATAATCTGACATTTCAATGCGTTTATTAACGATGAGGTTACTATCGGTGAAATGAACGAAATTAGCAGCAAACCATACAATCAGCAAGATTTTCGTGAAGCTATTATGATAGGAATCTATCAGATCTGTCGTCTATTAATTGTTTTTTTACCTTAAAATCAGAATTTTGGTAGTTTAATAATGAAAGTAGTTCCTTCATTTAATTTGCTTATGAATGAAATTTCGCCATTGAGGGCATCAACAGCTTTTTTCACAATATTCAATCCCAAGCCAAAACCTTTAATTGTCCCAATATTTTTTTCACCTCTGAAAAATGCCTTAAAGATATATTTTTGGTCATCTTCGGAAATACCAAATCCACTATCAATAACGTTAATACAATAATTATCAGAATATTCAATAAACTCCAATTTTATAACAGTATCAATGCTTGAGTATTTTATGGAATTACTAATTAAATTAACAAGAATATGTCTGAGCAATTGCCTGTCTGATAGAATTTTAGTAGATTCAACATTGGAATAAAATTCAAGTAAATGCTGTTCGTTATCAATAATACTCATTTCTTCAATTACTTTTTTGCATAATGCAATTGGGTCGAACAGAACAGAAGCAGGATTAAGTTCAGTTTGTTCTGTTTTCGCAAAAACCAGAACATCTTGTAGCAAATTCGTCAGAGTTTCGATAGATAATTTAATTTTTGAATGATAAGATAAGGCATTTTCAAATTCTTTTCTTTCAATCAGTGTTTTCACAATGTCTGATGAATTCATTATAACAGTAAGCGGTGTCCGGAACTCATGCGAAACCATTGAAATAAATCTGGATTTTAGCACATTCAGTTCTTTTTCCTTAAAGAGCATTTTGTACAAATCATCTTTAGCGTTTTTCAGTTCTTCTTCAGTTTTTTTACGGGTTTCAATCTCGCTTTTTAAATTATTATATGCAGTTTCCAATTTATCAACCATTTGATTGAAAGATTTAGCTAATTTACCAACTTCATCGTTTTGAGAAATTTGGGCACGTTGTGATAAATCTCCATCTGCAATATATTTGAATGTAATAACTATTCGGTTTAGTGGCTTGGTTATAATAGTGCTGATTCCAACGACAAATAGTATTGCTAAAATTAAAATAATAACACTAATAGTGCCAATAGTAATTTGAATATTATAAACTCGTTCATTTAATTCAATTAATGAGTGTGCTAAATACAGATGACCAATTTTCTCGCCTTTGTAAGTGATGTTGGAGCAAATTTTGTAAACAGTCAATTTGTGAGAATAATCATCTTCATAAGATATTTTTAAGTATTCAAATAGCTTAGCTGCTTGTGAATTATAAGCTGTTATTATTTTATTATTATTATCAGTTACAACTACATAGATAATATTTTCATTTAGTTTTGCTGCTTCGATACTTTCTCCAATAGCATCTAAGTCATTAAAGAAAAGAGCTGAGCTAATATTATAAGAAATAATTTTCGCTTCACTCACAGCTTTTGATTTTACGAAATCAAATGCCAGACTTCGAAATGCCCTAGGAAAATAAATATTAATAAAAATAGCGATTAATAGAATAAGAGAAGTAAAAGCAAAGACAAATTTTGACTTTACCGATAAATTCCTAAAAAAATTTATTAATGAATTATCTTTTTTCATATATTATTTTACAATTTTTGAAAGCTTAAGTAATTGAGAACTAAAATTAACTCCTTCTTTTTGAGCTGAATTTAAATTTATAACTATTTGAGGTTTCTCGCCCTTAATATCAATAGCTACGCTAATGCCATTATCTATATATTCCGGAATTAAGCTAAAAGACATTATTTTATTTAACTGACAAAATGTAGCAATTGACTCAATATTTACTGCTTTCAAAGATGTAATTATAACAATGTCGATGGATTTATTCTTAGAATACTTTTCGAATGATTCATAATCTTCTATATCAAAAGACAGTATGTTAGTTTTTCTGCCAATCACTTTATCAATTTGCTTATCGGAGATATTTTCCAAAACTTCGTTTCTTAAATTCAAGGAATTTCTGTTTTTACTCTGATATAAAATACAAATATTAATTGTCTTATTATTCTTTATTTTAGAATCTAATGATTTATCAAATGTAAGTATTTTTCCGAATAAACTCATTTGTATATCTACAGGAACAGAAATAGTTTGAGCGCTGAGTTCGTAAAATATAAAAAGAAATATTATAAAAGTTATATATTTTATGAGTTTCATTTCACAGTTTAAAAGTTAATTTAAATAAAAAAGTTCTTCCATTTTGTTCTATAAACGTTTGTAAATGCTCAAATCCGGAAGGGTGATCGTATTTTGTATTAAAAATATTTTTTATTTGTAAACTTGCACTCATATTATTAAAAATATTTAATATCGAATTTTCAGTTGAGAATTTTGGATTGAAAATAAAGTTGGTATTTACAATACAAAAATCATCACTCCATTTATTATCGACAGTTTTTCTTTCAGATTCATAGTTAATATTTGTGCTTATTGTAAAATATTCGAAAAGTATGTATGATATACCGCATTTTATTATATGAGAGGGGGAATTAAAAATTTTATCCTTTTTTTCCTGAGAGAAATTAAAATTTATTTTACTTGGGTCGTAAGCAATATTATAAGAATATGATAAGAATCCCCATAAGTCATTTTTTAATTTGGTATTTAGTTCAAGTTCAGTTCCAACAACATCAATTCTGTTTAAGTTCTTAAATTGAATAGGATTTTCATCAACCTGGAACTGGTCAATTAAATTGTGCATCTGATTGTAATAAACAGATACTGATGCAAATAGTCCGCTTTGTATTTGATGCTCATAGAATATTTCAGATGAATAAAATTTTTCTGGCTCTAAATCTGGATTTGGATTGTGATAGCTGGGGTCATAGTAATATAATTCATATAATGTGGGAGCTCTGAAAGCAGTACTAAACATTAGTTTTAGAGTGCCATCGTCAGAAGTATTATAAATCACGCAAATTCTGGGATTAACTGTTCCTCCAAAGGTAGAATAGTAATCGTATCTAATACCACCGGTTATTGACAAATCCGATACCGGTTGATATGTATCCTGAATATAAGCTGAAAAAATTGATATATCTTTATCATTTTCAAACAAAATGGTATCGGTTTCATATAATCTATAAAAATCCTTAAAAACGCCATTATATTCTAATCCGGCAATTAAATGGTTATTTGAAGAAGTGCTGTAGTTTAATCTTAACTCGGCTCCAGACCATTTACAGATATTTTTATCGAATTGATTAGATGATTCTTCGTAAGGAAATACATCAAAATAATAGTAACTATCAAAATAACCCCTTGCTAATAAGTCAATTTTCTCGGAAAAATTGATTTTATAACTTAATTCAGTGAAAAGTCGTTCATCAATTGAATAAGTATTACCATCATTAAAAGTAGCTTCCCAAGGTGCTGTCGGAATGCCTTTGCTTCTGTATGAGTAATAAGCTGCTACACTAAAATTCTTATAATTTATATTAGCATTTATCCCTCTAAATTTTTCCCAGTCAAGTCGGTTTGCCATTCCGAAATTTGTCGAATCAGTATCGAATTCCTTAAAGTATAAGTTATCTCCGTCAATTGAACCAATATTTGAAGAAATTGCTATATCCAAGCCATTTTCAAATTCCTGTCCGTAAGAAATCATCGCCTCTGCTTCGTTATACGAGCCATATTCTCCAACAATATTAAATCCATCTAAACGCTTCCCTTGTTTTGTAATTATATTTATAACTGCTAATACAGCACCGGCACCATAAAGAGAAGAGCTCGGTCCACGAACAATTTCAATTCTGTCTATCATATCAGGATGTATGTTTAAAGCATTCCCGAAATTAGCTCCTCCATAAGCTTGGTCGTTTAATGTATGTCCGTTGATTAAAAAAAGTATTTTATTGTCATAGCTCGAAGGTATTGAAAATCCACGAATTCCAAGATAATCGTAATTTCTGTCATTTGTTATATAAAAATTCTTTATTGAATTGAGAATTTCAGTCATTGTATTATAGCCATAGCGCCTAATTTCTTCACTGCTTATTATCGTTACTGAAGCAGGAGACTCTTGCTTGGTCTGTTCATATTTTGATGCACTGCTTACTTTTTGATTTAATAATTCTTCCAACTGTAAGTTTTCAGAAATATCAGTATCCTGTGCATTTGAACTCACATAAAATATGCATAAACCAATGAAAATGATTAGTTTTTTCAAATTTTGAATTTTTAATGTTTTCATACAATTCATCAATTCTACTTTTTTCTAAAAAAGAAAAATAATAAAAAAGATAATACAAAAAACAAATATTTTTATTTATTTAAATATTAATTGATGTTAAAATCTAAGTTCCAAATTATCAATGTATTGCAATAATGATTATTAAGATTATATAGAAATTATTATAAAGAGTTCGAGAGATTATGAATCTGTAGTATTTATTGAGAAAAAGTAAATTCTGTTTCCCGGATCTGATACTAAACCTACAACAACAAGTTCAATGTATTCTTTCATTCTGATCGTAACTAAGATTCTCATAATACATAGCTATTAAAATACTTGAGATTCCTCACTTCGTTACCAATGACATCTTTTTTGCAAAACCAATGAAACACAGAACAGC
>DAIOVK010000049.1:0-11947 GCA_036759045.1 Kapaibacterium sp. (SeqCode)
ATGAGTGGGTCGTAATTCTTTACTTCGCAAGCAAATTTAGTATCGAAATCAGTTGCGTCAAAGCGGGTAATATTTGCACAACCGCTTTTCCCTTCGAGCATAGCAGCCCACATATCATTAACTGTATTCCCAATCGGAGTAACAGCACCCATACCAGTTATAACTACTCGTGGAAAGTTATATTTTGACATAATAATTCTAATTTTTTTGATAAAAATTTCAAGGTATAAAAAACCCTAACCTTATTAAAAGATTAGGGATTTCCGATTAGCTCATTTTTTCATTTAAGAACTTGACTACATCGCCAACGGTTTGAATTTTTTCTGCATCGCTATCTTCAATTGAAATATTGAATTGCTTTTCAAGTTGCATAATTAATTCTACAGTATCTAATGAATCGGCACCTAAATCTTTTGTGAAATTTGCATCATCAGTTACCTGTGATTCTTCTACGCCTAATTTGTCAACGATTATTGATACTACTTGGCTTTTAATGTCTGCCATAAAATCCCCAATTATGTTGGTTAAACAATATATTAATTAATAAAAATTACATAAACAAACCACCGTTTATATGAATTACCTGCCCAGTTATATAGCTTGATTCTTCCGATACTAAAAACATCGTAAGATTTGCTATATCGCTCGGTTCGGCAACTCTTTTAAGTGGTATATTATTTAGAAATTGCTTTTTTTGCTCGTCGTTAAGAGCATCTGTCATTGCACTTCGAACGTATCCGGGTGCAATACAGTTTACTAAAATATTTCGTGAACCTAATTCCTTTGCTAAGGATTTAGTGAATCCCATCATTCCAGCTTTCGAAGCTGAGTAATTCGATTGTCCTGCATTACCCATTGCACCTACAACTGAACTTACATTTACAATTCTTCCCTGGCGCTGAAGCATCATCGTCTTGGCTACTGCTTTACTGCAAATAAATGCTCCTTTTAAATTGGTATCTAGAACGGAATCCCATTCTTTTTCACTCATTTTGATTAAAAGATTATCGCGTGTTATACCGGCATTGTTTACAAGTATATGAATTGCTTCTTTTTCTTTTAAAACTTGCTCAATAGCAGCATTTACAGATTCTTCAGACGATACATCTGCCTGAATTGTTTTAAAATATGCTGCGTAATTGCTATTTTCAAATTCAATATTTTCTGGAATTACGTAATCTAAAGCAAATACGTAAGCTCCGTTTTTTAATAATTCTTCTGAAATTGCTAACCCGATACCTCTGCATCCACCAGTTACTATTGCTATTTTATTTAATAATTTTTTTTCCATTTTTAAAAATTATACATTTATAAAAAACAAATATATGAAAAAATTTTCATAATTCTAAAAATTTCTTTTTTAGCTGTTAGCTGTCGGCTTTCAGCTATTGACTTTGAAAGTCATAATATCAACAAGTTGATAGCATAACTAAAAACTGTCATTCTGAAGCGTAGCGAAGAATCTCACAAGTCATCAAACTTTCGCAAAGTTAAGAAACTTTACGAAAGTATTTTTTGAATCCACTTTTCTTTTTCCCCTCTTGAGAGGGGATTAAAGGGGTGTGTTCTTTATTCCTTATTTAAAAAGTACTTTATGAATAAAGATAAAAATTAAGCTTATAATAGTTTATCTCCTTGATATAGCAACAGATGTAAAATGTTATAAAGAACACACCCCTTTGTCCCCTCTCAAGAGGGGAATAAGAAAAGTTGTTATTAAATCTTTTATCTAAACTATATATCACATTTTCTAATCAGCCGATAGCCGTTAGCTGACAGCTAACTAACGACCTCTTTCACATCATCAAATTTATCGTAACCATTCATCGTTACACCTTTGAGAGTTCTTTTCACTAAACCCTGTAATACTTTGCCGGCACCAACTTCTGTGAAGGTATCAAATCCATCTTTCTGCATTTCAAGAAGGGTTTGCGTCCAAAGAACTGGTGAAGTTAACTGAAGAATAAGTGCGTTTCGCAATTCTTCTTTGTAAAATGTTGGTTTTGCAAAAACATTGGTATAAACCGGAACAGTAGTATTTGAGAAATTTGCTTTTAAAATTGCCTGCTCCAAATCTTTTTTTGCCGGCTCCATAAGAGGAGAGTGGAAAGCACCGCTAACGATTAATTCGGTAACCATTTTAGCACCGGCTTCTTTGAAAGCATTTACATTATTTCTCAAGTAATCAGCTGAGCCAGAAACAACAATTTGGCCGGGAGAATTAAAATTAGCTGCGACAATACAATCGCCGTTTCCTTTATCAGTTAAATCTTTGCAGATTTCAACAACTTTTTCATCTTCTAAGCCAATAATGGCAAACATAGTTCCGGGAAGATATTCACCTGCTTTAAACATAAGTTCACCGCGCAAGGAGACGAGTTTCAATGCTTCTTCAAAGCTTAAAGCACCAGCTGCATAAAGAGCAGCATATTCTCCAACGGAATGGCCTGCAACTGCAGAATAATTTACTTTATTTTTGATTAAATCAGTCAGAACTGATGAATGAAGGAAAAGAGCGGGTTGAGTGTAGCGTGTTTCCTTTAATTTTTCAATTGGTCCCTCGAACATAATAGAACTTAAACTGTAGCCCAAAATTTCGTCAGCTATATTTATTTTCTTTTTTGCAGATTCAACGTTTTCATAAATGTCTTTAAGCATACCGACATATTGAGAACCCTGACCTGATGAAAGCAAACTAATTTTCATAATAATTCCTTTTATTTATTCATATTCCAACGTAGAAGAACAGAGCCATAAGTCCAGCCGGCACCAAAACTGCTCATAATTACATTATCACCTTTTTTTATTTTTCCAGCTTCGTTCCATTCAGAAATACATAATGGAATAGTAGCAGCGGTAGTGTTTCCATATTTTTGAATATTAATCATTACCTGTTCTTTTGGTAAACCCATTCTATCAGCAGTAGCAGTTATAATTCTCATATTTGCCTGATGAGGAACAAACCATGCAACATCTTTACCTTCAAGATTGTTTCGTTTCATAATATCTAAAGTAACGTCAGCCATAGCTTTAACAGCAGCTTTAAAAACGGTTTGACCATCTTGTTTAAGGTAGTGTTCTTTGTTTTGAACAGTTTCAATTGAAGGTGGTTTTGCACTTCCTCCAGCTTCCATTCTAAGATAAGGGGCGCCGGAGCCATCAATTCTAGAGAAAAAGTCTATAATTCCGCAATCAGGGTCATTAGATTCTTCAATAAGGACAACAGCAGCTGCATCGCCAAAAAGCATAGCTTGTGTTCTATCGCTATAATCGGTTATAGTGCTCATTTTGTCGCCACCACAAAGAAGCAGGCGTTTGACAGCACCACTTTCAACTAATTTGCAGGCAGAAATAAAAGCAAACAAGAAACTGGAACATGCGGCTGTCATATCATAACCCCAAGCATTATTAGCTCCGATTTTATGCTGGACTAAAGCAGCAGTTGCCGGAAAAGAATGATCGGGAGTAACAGTTGCTACGATAATACAATCAATGTCATCAGGGGTTAAGCCCCTTTTTGCAATACATTCCTTTGCTGCGGGAACGATTAAATCTGATGTAGCGCCTTCTTTTGATATATGGCGTTCAGAAATACCGGTTCTGGTTAAAATCCACTCATCTGTTGTATCCAGATAATTAGCGAAATACGCATTATCTAAAATTGTTGGTGGAACATAGTGTGCTACTGAAGTGATTGTTGCTCTCATAATTTTTTTTTAAATTTTTTTATAAATTAAGTGCAAATTTAATTTTTTCGTTAATATTCTTATCAATATATTCAACTGCTCTGATTATCATATTTTGGATAGCAAGCGGAGACGATTTCCCATGCCCAATAATGACGACTCCATCAACACCAAGCAATGGAACGCCGCCGTATTGCTGATAATCTAACTCTTTGAATAGATTTTTTAAGAATGGAGATATAAGAAGAATAATACCTTTATTTACTATGCTTTTTGCTGCCATTGCCTTTATTTTACCTTTTAAAAAGGAAAAAACTCCTTCGGCAAATTTCAGAACTACATTTCCAGTGAAACCATCACAAATGACAACGTCAATATTGCCTTGCAATAAATCTCTGCCTTCTACATTACCAATAAAATTCAAATTACTTTCACTTAGAAGTATATTTGTTTCCTGGAGTAATTCTGTCCCTTTTTCCTTTTCTTCACCAACGTTGAGTAAGCCGACTTTTGGTCTTTCAATGTTCAGCATTTGCTTGGAAAAAATGCTTCCCATAACAGCAAATTCGTAAAGATATTTAGGTTTAGGTTCTAAATTAGCTCCTACATCAAGGATAAGAACTGGACGTTTTGTAACAGTAGGAAAAAATGAGCCGATAGTTGGCCGACTAACGCCTTTTATTCTACCGAGAAGAATAGTCCCGGTAGATAAAACAGCCCCAGTATTGCCGGCAGAAACGAAGGCGTCAACTTTACGTTCGCTATGAAGTTCCATTGCTTTATAAAGAGACGAGTTCTTTTTCGTTTTGACAATCTGAGTAGGGTCATCGTGCATATCAACTATTTCATCGGTATGATGAATTGAATAGTTCATTGCACTGTTGTTTTGCTTGCTTAGTTCATCTTTGATTTTACTTTCATCACCAACGAAAACAATTTCAATATTGTGATGTTGGTTTAAGATTTCTGAAGCAAGTAAAGCCCCTTTTATCTCATTTGCAGGGGCGAAGTCTCCGCCCATTGCATCAAGAGCTATTTTATATGTTGGCTTTGTATTCATATTTTTCTGAATGCTAAATGCTGAAAAGTTAATTATGAATGATTCAGCATTTAGAATTCAACATTCAGAATTCCTTATACTTTTGCTAACACTTTCCTTCCATTGTAGTATCCGCAATCAGGGCAGGCGCGATGAGATAACTTTGCTGCTCCGCATTGTGGACATACAGATGTTGTTGCGGGATATGCTTTATAATGTGTTCTACGCTTGTCGCGTCTTTGTTTCGAGTGTCTGCGTTTTGGATTTGGCATCTTATTATCTTTCGTTAGTTAATTTTCAAATTCTTTAATGGAGCCCAACGCTCATCTATTACGCTTACTTGATTAGCAATTTCTGGATTTTCTTTATTTGTATATTCTGAAAATATTTCTTCAAATTCCTTGTCTTCAAATTCAGGAGCAACGCGTTTCATCGGTAAATTTATTGCTAATTCTTCACGGATTTCATCGGTTATATCTATATACTTTGAATCTTCACTTATTATTCTTTCTAATTCGTCGCTTTCTTCTACCTTATGACGAACACCATAACTTTTTAGTAAGTAATCTATTTTGATTTCTGCTTCAATTTGCTTTTTAAATTCTGTTAAAGTTCTGTCGCAGATTAAATCAGCATTACAACTTGCTTTTCCTTCAATATATATACGCTTTCCAAACACTTTCATTTTTCCGGCGAATTTGACTTCTCCACTAAACTCTGGAAAAATTTCGGGTATTTCTGAAGCTAAACAACTCGTTTCTATTGGATACTCGCCGTCTTTTAAACCCTGTATATATATTTTTATCATTTTTTATATTTCAAATAAATTTTGTTTTTATTCTTATAAACTTACAAAATTATAAACTTATTTCTATATTTCCAAATGTAAATTGTTGAATTGTTTATTTGTTGATAATTTTTCTTTATTATTCCGATTTGAAATGAGGAATCTAAATAATTATTAATTATTAATTGTTAATTGTTTACAAGTTGTTCGTATGGCTTATGATTTTCATCTTTTTTATATGTAATTAATTAAGGAGTGTTCTAATAATTAAATTTTGTCTGTCATTTTGCCACCTAATAAAGCGCTTGCTTTATCTTGGGGATCGGAGTGACAAGACTGCGAAATAACAAACCTCGAGGGGGGTAAGGAGTTCTGAAATTTCAAAGAAAAAGCCATACAAACTGAAAGTTGTTAGTATGGCTTAAGATTTTCATCTTTATATGTAATAATTTAATCAAAACCTAAAACTAATTCGATTATTGATTTTTAATTAAACCCATTCCGACTTCGAATGCCTGTTTGTTAAGTGGAATAAGTTTGTGGTATCTTTCTGGCAAAACTTGTTCTAAAGCTTTAAAAATAGTTTCTGGTTTAACAACTTTTCTTGCTTCAATGAATGCACCGAGGACAATCATATTTAAAACTTTTGTATTTTTCATACTAACAGCGGCTTCACTTGCGGCAATAGAATAAATATTAATATCTTCACGTGTCGGTGGAATTAGTATATTAGTACTATCAAAAATAATATTTCCACCTTTTTTCACTTTTGCTTCAAATTTATCCACAGATGGTTGGTTTAAAGCAACGACTGTGTCAAATTTAGAGATAATCGGGGAACTAATTAGTTCATCAGAAACTATTGTAATACAGTTAGCTGTTCCACCTCTCATTTCGGGACCGTAAGAAGGCATCCATGTAACTTCTTTGTCTTCAATAATGCCTGCATAACCGAGTAGCATTCCCATAGTAAGGACACCTTGTCCTCCAAAACCTGAAAAGATTGATTCTTCTGTCATAATTATTTTACCTCCGGTTTCTTTAAATCGCCAAGTGGATAAAAGGGTATCATTTTTTCTTCTACGAATTTATTGGATTCGAGTGGGGTCATTTTCATATTTGATGGGCAGTTAGATACAATTTCAATTAAAGAAAAACCTAAGCCCTTCGCCTGATATTCGAAACCATTTTTAATAGCTTTTTTAGCTTTACGGACATTAGCCACAGTATTAACTGCATGACGAGTTACATAGCAAACGCCTGGAAGAAGAGCAAGCAATTCACCGATTTTAAGTGGAAATCCTTGAACAGCAGTATCTCTTCCATAAGGAGAGGTAGTTGTAACCATACCGGGAAGAGTAGTAGGAGCCATTTGTCCGCTTGTCATACCGTAAATACCATTATTAATAAAAACAACTACTATATTTTCGCCACGGTTAGCAGCGTGTATAGTTTCTGCAGTACCAATAGCAGCTAAGTCACCATCACCTTGATAAGAAAAAACATATTTGTCCGGCATAGTGCGTTTAATTGCAGTAGCAACTGCGCAAGCTCGACCGTGAGCAGCTTCCTGCATATCAATATTCATATAGTGATAAGCAAACACAGAACAACCGACAGGTGCAACACCAATTACATTATTTTGTATTCCCAATTCATCAACGACTTCCATAATAATTTTATGAGCAACTCCATGCCCGCAACCAGGGCAATAGTGAAGTTCTCTTTCGGTAAGGGTTTGTGGCTTTTGATATACGCAATATTCAGGTAAGCGAATATCTTCCAAACCAGTTTCATTTATCATATTTTCATTCATTATATACTCCTTATTTAATAAACGTTTTTTCAAAGTGTTCGAGTATTTCATCTGGCGATGGAATCACACCACCCATTCTACCGTAGAACTCAACTCTAGTTTTGCCTTCAACAGATAAACGGACATCTTCAACCATTTGCCCTGCATTCATTTCAACATCAAGAATACCTTTAATGCGGGGAGCTAATTCAGCGAATATCTTTTTAGGGAATGGGAAAAGGGTTTGTGGCCTAACTAAACCAATTTTATACCCTTTTTCTCTTCCAAGTTGCATAGCTTTTGAGCAAATTCTTGAGCCAAGCCCAAAACCAGTAAATATATATTCAGCATCTTCAATATTCGTAGTTTGGTAACGAACTTCTTCTTCCTCCATTTGTTTATATTTTGCCTGGATATGCAGGTTGATTTTTTCGAATAATTCAGATTCGATATGAAGAGAAGTAATAAATCTTCTTTCACCGTCTTTAGGTTTTCCTGTAGTTGCCCAAGGGAAATGTCGGTCAATACGCTCCATTTGTGGGAAAAGTTCAACTTTTTCCATCATTTGACCAATAGCACCGTCGGTAAGCAACATAACAGGATTTCTATATTTTTCAGCGAGTTCAAATCCGAGTTTAACGAAATCGACCATTTCCTGAACGCTATTAGGAGCAAGAACTAAAAGGTGATAATCGCCGTGTCCTCCGCCTTTTACAGATTGGAAATAATCGCCCTGAGCTGGCTGAATAGTGCCAAGTCCCGGGCCTCCACGATTAACATTTGCTAAAACGCAGGGAAGTTCTGCACCAGCTATATAAGAAATACCTTCCTGCATTAAGCTGATTCCTGGGCTTGAAGAAGTAGTCATTACTCTTTTGCCTGCACCAGCTGCACCATAAATCATATTAATTGCTGAAACTTCACTTTCAGCTTGTAAAACGACCATACCTGTCCGTTTTGTAGCATGTATTGCTAAATACTCAAGAACTTCAGATTGTGGAGTTATTGGATAACCGAAATAAGCATCGCAGCCAGCAAGAATCATAGCTTCGGCGAGAGCTTCATTTCCTTTCATTAATTTTTTTTGTCCCATTTCAAATATTCCTTGTTATTAATTACACTGCTTTCTTTTCAACTTTGCGATACACAGTAATTATCGCTTCAGGGCAAATAATTGCACAACTTGCACAACCGGTGCAGTTGTCATTAATCTTTACTGAATAGCGATACCCCTTCTTGTTGATTATCTCTGATAATCCTAATGTTTGTTCGGGGCATGCAACTATACATAATTCACATCCTTTACATTTTTCGATATCTATTACGATATCGCCATATACTTTTGCCATCTTTACCTCTATATGTTTTAATTGTATATTAAATTTATTATATTTTAATAATTCATTATAAATAAAAATATTAAGTTAAGAATAAAAAACAACATTTCAAAAAAAAAGATTAATTTTCTTTCTCTTTTCTTGATATAATTCCAATAAAAGCATAAGAAACTGCTATAATAAACACTCCATCACGCTGTAAAAACTGAGTTGTTGAAAAATCGGAAATCAATAATAATACTAATGAACATAACGAGCCAAGAGCTAATAATTTATAAAAATCATCCTTTAAAAGACGTGTATAATTCTCTGCTTTTATTATGAAATATATAAAAGAATAAAGAAATATTAATAGTACTGGTATTCCTAATCGATATGAAAAAAATAAATAACCATTATGAATAAAATCTGTCCTCTTTTCATATTTTAATATTGGTTCATGGAATGAGAATTCTTTTCCCATTCCACTTCCCCCAAGAGGATATTGTTGAATTTTTTGATATATTACTTTATATTCATCTAATCGCGCGCGAACTGATATATCTTTGGTGCCTTTTGTTGATGAAGTAAAACGTTGGCTTATGGCTGAAAATACAATTTCAGCATTTCCTTTAAAAATTAATGTTATCATTAAAAAAGTTACGACTATTAGTATCAATGAATATCTTGTCATCTTCAATTTTTGACTAATAGGAACATATAAAAATACTACGAACAAAAGGATTAAAGCCGCTACCCAAAATGTTCGTGCAAAAGTTGATATTAAAGCTCCGGAAGAAAGTATTACTATTGAAATTAATAAAATTTTATTCAGTAATTTCTTTTGATATAGCAAAAATATTGTTGCATAGCTTATTAATATTGCAAATAATGCCATATTTACTCTGATTGAATGAATCAACTGCCATGCATATTCTAAACCTTTCATCGTTACTTTATAGTACCCATAATATTGCATAAAAACAATACAAAGCGTAGAAAGTAAGAATAATATTAACAATGTAAGTATATGCTTTTTTTCGGTAAAATATTCACGTATGGGAAAGTAATACAAAATCATTGAAAGCAAAGTGAATTCACGCAGCCAATCTAAAAAATCTACATCATTTAAAAGTGAAATTATAAGATTGAATATTACGAAAATAAAGAATAAAAAAATTGACAGGTCTGCATAATTGTCAATTAATTTCTTTCTTTTTACCGCTAACTGCCAAAAAAGCCAAGTAAATAAAACACCATTATAAAATACAGCTATAATAACATCAACAGCAGAAATTCCTTTTTCGCTATCGCTAAAAAAAAGAAATGATGAAGCTGCTATTAAATATATCCAAAAACGCTGTAGTTTCTCCTGCATTAATCGTCCTGATTTGTATATCTTTTTTTGTATCGGTTGTTCATAGTTCGGAAATTTTCAAACAGAACTATTATAAAAATTATTAATGCAAGCGAGCCAATCGCTGAACCGGCGACAATTAACGAGCGTTTTGGAAGGTCTTTCTTTTCAGCCGGAATAGCATCGTCCAAAACAAATAAGGTTTGTTGATTCCTTATTTCATCTAAACGGGCTTCTTCAAGCATTGGAAGAAGTAATGCCTTTACCTTGGTAAATGTTTCGAGTTCAGTGTACATCCTTAAATACTCAATAGCAATTTTTGCTGATTCATCAAGAGCAAAATTTCCTGCAAAACCGGCGTTCTTTGTCATTGCCTGTAATTTATTTTCCATCTCATCAACAATATTTCGTTGCATTTTTGTATATGAATCGTTAGTTCCATATTTATTTGTTAGAACATCTAACATAATTTCCTGTTTGATTTTTTCTGCTTTTAAATCTGAAAAAGAATTACTTAGTGCTTTGGCTTGGTCTTCAGGAGAAAAAATTAAATATTTTTTTGAATACTTTTGCAGTGAATCTGCAATAACAGTAAACATAGAATCTGTCTGAGCCAATCTTTTTTCCAAGTGCATTCTGTTATTTCTTGCATCTCTGTTGAAAATATCTTTACCAACGCTGTTTGCAATGTCAATGTAAGCTTTAACCATAGCAGCAGCAGTATCAGGGTTCTTATCCCAGATTGTAATTGTATAATTACCCTCAGATTCATAAGTTATTTCAATATTGCTTTCAAGTTCCTTACGGGTATTGGTCATAATATATTCTTCAATTTCGTACCTTTTAGAAAGATTAAATAACTTTATTATGCTGTCTTTTACTGTTCTGCTTTCTAAAACCACAAGGAAACTATACTGCTCGGCAGCACCACCAGAGCCACCCATTTTGGTCAGTCCAAAATCTTTTAAAGCAGAAGAAATATTGCCAATAGCTCCCTGCAATAATGAACCGCTTTGCTTGGGTGGTATTAAATTGCTTGATGAAGCATACCAGTTAGGCAGAAGCAGTGAAATAATTACAGAAGCTATTGTAGCTATAACAACGAATATTATTATTGTGATTTTATATTTATAAAGCAATCCGGTAAAATATACTGAATCGAATTCGGTTAATACTTTATCACCAATTTTTTCTTTAATTTTTTCTTGATTTTCCATTCTTTATTTTTCTATTGATAGTGGATTCTTTAAAAAAGGTGGTTTATTAAAATCATCATCTATTGGTTTTACCTCGCCATCTTCAAAAAGAAGGTCTGGTGTAATTATACTTGATGAAAGATATGCCCTTCCGCCGGAAACAAAGGTAGAAACTACTGCCGGTGCAAGATAATTTAGAACGTAAGTATTTTTTGATGTATTTATTATATCTTTAAAAGACTGTTGGGTAATCTGCTTTAACTCGCAACCACGAAGTAGTTTTTCTGTTCCATCTGGGTTTACTTTGTAAACCTCTACTAATGGGATTGTGTTCGGTTGCCTTCCAAAAGCAAAATCTCCAGCAGACAAACGATATATCCCAGTAAATAAAATATTTGTGTTCATTGCTTTTCTTACAATGATTCCATAAGGTAGTTCACGGTCTTTGCATAGTTTTAGCATTTTTTCTTTAAGTTCTTTTGAACTTAAACTATGCTTTTCGTCTGAAGTTACTTCAAGAACGCCAAACATTGGGGCGCCCATACGAAAATGTCCATTGCTCTTACGGACACGTTTGATTGGGGTGCGCGAAGATAATAAATTCTTTAAGTATCCATCTTTTACTAAATTCACATTTTGTGGTAAAACACCTTCATCATCTAAATAAAAACTTCCTGTTAATGTTATATTTCTATATTTATTTTGCAATGGTTTTGCATCAACAGATAAAAATTCCGGTAAAACTCTTCCACCAATTTTAGATTGAAATGC
>DAIOVK010000050.1:0-11793 GCA_036759045.1 Kapaibacterium sp. (SeqCode)
ATGGCTTTTAATACGATACCCAACAGAAATGATTGCATCTAAATTGTAGAACTTTAGAGTCCTCTCAACATTTCTGTTCCCTTCGCGATGAACTATTAAGAAATCCTTAATAGTTGAAAATTCGTCTAATTCACATTCCTCATAAATGCTTTTTAAATGCATATTTATGTTAGGAATAGTAGTTTGGAAAAGCTCTGCCATTTGCTTTTGCGTAAGCCAAACAGTTTCATTATCCAACCTTACATCAAGTTTGGTATTACCGTTTTCTGCTTGATAAATTACAATTTGAGATTTCATCTTAAATTTATAAATTTATGTTTTCTTTATCACAATAATAAATTATGGTGCATTCTTATTATTTTTTAACTCTCAAATTTATTAAACGCTTGTTAGAGCAATTAATTTAAAAAAATTAAAAAACTATTTCTTTATTTCGCCATTTTCCCATGCCCATTTTCTTTCTTTGAGCCAACAACTTGAATCTGGGCGTATTGCTGGTCTAAAAACAGCTTTGTCTTTAACTTGTAATAAGGATGTGTCTTGAAAATTAAAGAAGTGTAATTCTATTAATGTATCTTTGCTAATTACTTTAAACCACGTTTCAGGAACATAAATTGATTTTGAAAACCAAGAATTTAAAACAAAAATTGCTTGTGTTTTAATTGTATCTTCTTGGATTTTATATGCTCCCCAAGCTGTTGCAGAAGGAATTGAATCAATTTGTAAATTTTCATTTATAAAAATAATTTGGTCATTAAAAATTGCAAATGTTCCATCTCTATAAAACAAATACTTTGTTCTAGCATTACTTAAAAATAATGGTTGATAATAACCATCAACATAAATCAAAGAATCAATTTTAGTTAGTTTACCATTATATCGAAAAGTATAATTCTTAGTGTAATCAACACAAGAATTAAGACAAAATGATAAAACAATCATATAAAAAATCAATTTTATGTTTTTCATAATGTATTTCTTTTAATTTGAGTTTAATTAAAACAGAATTTAAGAAAGCAATCAAATAGCATCCAGTCATAGTTGACTGAAGCATTATTTAACGAACACATTTCTTTTTTTTATACTCTTACATTTCATTTAACATATTAAGGTAATTGTTAAAATGTAAGAAGCAATCAATTGATTAATTACAATTATTTAAAAGTATTTAAAATATCTATAGCCCATAAATTAACTTTACCATACACCTTTTCCAATTTTCCAACTGTTGCTCTAAATAAAAGTTTTGGTTCAGCATACTCTTCAGAATTATCATAAGCATAAAATCTATCAACTATTGATGCTGCTATACAGCAGTTAGCAATTGATTTAGAAAATCTGCTAATAATTTTGGTTATAGGGACATCGTGTCCTCCTTCCATAACTCTTTTAGTTATTCGAGAAGCATTTATATCTGGTGAATTTGTTCCAACAAAAAACAACCTAATAAAATAACCCTTTTGTTTTGCTCTTTTTATAAAATCAATTTTATCTGGAGCAGATAAAACAGTTTCAAAAAATATTCCTTCTCGTTTGCTTAGTTTATTTTCTCTTATCTCATTTGCTTTTATTACTGCTTTCAAAACTGCATCAGGAGAATTCCAATCACCGAAATCATCACGAGCAATATTATCTGGGTTGATATAAACGCATCCTTCAATCCATTGATGTTGAAGTATTTTGTTTGTAACTGATGTCTTTCCAGAACCATTAGGACCAGCAATTATTATTAATTTTGGCTTTTCAGTTTTCATTACTATTATTGTTTAATTTATTTTCTTTTTCTATTGTATCATAAATTATTTTTTTATGATTTGCCCAAAACTTTGCTTCTGCTTCTTTTGCTTTTTCTTTAACATCAATAGCTACTTCTTGCATAATCATTTGCAATTGCTCGTCAGTTGGTTCGCTATCGTATAAAAAATTATATTTATTCATTTTGTTTTCCATATTTTATTTTCAAAATTCAATATATTAAAAATATTAACATTATTAAATCGAAGTTTTAACTATCATCGCAAATTATCTGAACTATGAATGCATTTTAATATATAATCCCTACGGGATAAGCACAGTCAAGGTTTATTCTTGTTACAATTATATAATTCCTACGGAATAAGTTTACCTAAACTTATAAGTTAATAACTTCAGTACTTCTTAGGCATCGAAATTTTTTTTGCTTATTATAAATTTAATAAAGTATTAACATTATTCATTTGTCATTAGTTGTAAGTAAAAATACTAATGACAAATAACTAATGACCTATGAAAACTTTTTTTAAGATGGATTCTGACATCAGTCAGCATTACGCATTTAATTATGTCATCTCCATTTAAATAAAGGTCTTCCTTTATTGAGGGGGCAGCATGATTTTCACTTATTTCCTATACATTAATTCAAGCATTTCCTTAACAGCATTGCTAAGTCCAACGAAAGCAGCGCGGGCAACAATAGAATGGCCAATGCTAATTTCACCTATTTCATCAATACCGCAAATTTTAGCAACATTTAAGTAATTAAGTCCATGCCCGGCAGCAATTTTTAGTCCGCAACCAACAGCAAAATCGCTGGCGTTTTTTATTCGCTTATATTCCCTTTCAATATCTTTATCGCAGGCAGCATTGGAATAATCGCCAGTATGAAGTTCTACCATATCAGCGCCGGCAAGCAGTGCAGATTCAATTTGCTTTTTATTTGGGTCAACAAAAAAGCTGACTTCAATATCATGGGAGTGCATTCTTTCGCATAGCAATTTGAGAGGAGTTAAATGATTAATTACGTCTAAACCACCTTCGGTTGTGAGTTCCTCACGTTTTTCCGGAACAATAGTAACAAGCTCTGGTTGCGTTTTTAAAGCAATGTGGATAATTTCTTCATTTGCAGCCATTTCTAAATCTAATTTCGTTTGGACGACTTCACGGAGAATTTCGAGGTCTCTATCTTTGATATGACGACGGTCTTCGCGAAGATGGCATACAATCCCACTTGCTCCAGCGAGTTCAGCAATCATTGCTGCTGCAATTGGGTCTGGTTCTTTTCCGCCACGTGCATTTCTTAATGTGGCAAAATGGTCAATATTTACATTGAGCAATTTCATAAGTTTTCCTTAAAATTACTATTTTAGTTAATATCTATTTCGTTGTTTATCTTTGAAATATCAATTATTTTCTGCTCGGCTTCTGTAATTCTCTTATTTAAAGCACGATAGACTGCAATTCCTTCTTCATATAGTTTAAGCGATTCATCAAGTGGAACATCACTGCTATCTAACTTTTCAACAATTTCTTCAAGTTGTTGCAATTGTTTTTCAAAATTCTGTTGTTCAGAAGAGTTCATTTGTATTCTCTATTTTTTTCTTAATATTTTTTTTCTTTGATGCGGGCTGTGAAATAAACATATTTAAACTATTAAATAAACAGGCATTTACGATTTCATTTTTACGGATAATTTCAAATTCATCGTATTTTTTTAAAGATTCATTTAAATTTATAAAATGTTCTTTATGTTTCAAAAGAGCATATCCTTTATTCAAAGGAGAATAAGGATTTAACGAAAGTAAATGAGAATTTAAGCCATTGATTTTTTGTTTTTTACTTTCAATCAGCCGTTTTTCTGTTCTTTCCAAACGGATTTGAAATTCATCAATTCTTTGCTGTTGCACTTTTAATCTGTCTAAAATTCGTTTTAAAGAATTTTGAGGATTTAATTCCTCTATGAATTCTTTTAAGTTATCAACTTTATTAAGAATACTTCTTTCAAGGAATTCAGCTAAATTGGAAATTTGTTTGTTTAAATAATCAACAGTAATAGGTGAAACAAGTTCAGCAGCTGCAGTTGGAGTAGCTGCCCTCAAATCGGCAACGAAGTCAGCGATTGTAAAATCAGTTTCGTGACCAACAGCAGAAACAATTGGTTTCGGCGAATTAAAAATTGCATTAGCAACATTTTCCGTATTAAAAGACCATAAATCTTCGAGAGAGCCGCCACCCCGACCAATTATAATTACATCAACAGGGCATTTGTTTAGTTCATCAATAGCAAGGCAAATATCGTTTGCGGAGCCGTCTCCTTGCACAAGCGTTGGTCTGAAATATATTTTTGCAAGTGGAAAACGTCTTTCAAGTGTTGAAAAAATATCACGAACAGCAGCACCGGTAGGCGAAGTAGAAACACCAATATTCATTATTACCTGGGGTAATTGTCTTTTTCGCGATGAATCGAAATAACCTGCTTCCTGTAGTTTTTGCTTTAATTGCTCGAATTTTATATACAAATCACCAATACCTTTAGGACGAACTTTATCACATTCTATTTGATATTTTCCCTGAGGAGGATAAACAACAAGCCGACCTTCAATAACTACTTTCATTCCATCAGAAAGATTAAGGTTTATTGATTTTCCGCGCCAGATTACGCAGGAAATCTGAGCATTTTCATCTTTCAAAGTGAAATACTGATGACCGGAGCTATGTTTTTTATAATTTGAGATTTCACCCTGAACGCTGATGTAAGGTAGATTTTCTTCTAAAATTGAAGAAATTAAAAATGTTAATTCTGATACCGATATTATTTTATTTTCCATTTACAAAAATAATAAGTATTTTTGAATTTATTAAAAAATAGTGTAGTAAGGAAAAAAATGATTGGATTTGGATACGATTCTCACAGGTTTGAAAAAGGAAGTTTTTTAGTCATTGGAGGGGTAAAAATTGAATGTGAATTTGCTGCTATAGCTCATAGCGATGGAGATGCTTTAACCCATTCGATTATTGACGCACTGCTCGGTGCTGCTGCTCTTGGCGATATAGGCGAACATTTTCCGGACAGCGACCCAAGATTTAAAGGAATTGACAGCACATTTTTATTAAAAAATGTAATTAATTTAATAAATGAAATAAATTTTGAAATCGTAAATATAGATGCGACTATTTTACTTGAAACACCAAAATTGCTTTACTTCAAATCAAGAATAAAGAAGAACTTAGCTGATATTTGCGGAATTAGTGAAAATCAAATAAACATAAAAGCAAAAAGCAATGAAAAAATGGGATTTGTTGGACGCTCTGAAGGAATCGCCTGCTATGCTGTTTGTGAGTTAAGGAGAAAGTAGTTCTTAACCACATTTATTTTATACTTTGAAGTGTCATCCTGAACTCCCTGATAAAGCAAGTGCTTTATTTAAATGGAGATGACATAACTTCACACTGTCATTCTGAAACGAAGTGAAGAATCTCACAACTCCTTGTTAACAAAGACTTTGAGATTCCTCCCTTCATTCTGAATGACATCTTTATTCGTCATTCTGGCGTATGTCAGAATCCATCTTTATAATCAACTCACGGGTTAACCCGTGAGTTGATGGAAAAGGTTTTTCGATTTTTAGTCATTATTATTTTTCTTCAACCAATGACCTAATAACCAATGACCTAATGACCTAATAACCAATGACCTAATAACCATTTACTATTATTTACCAATAATTTGGAATAGCTCTTCTAACTTTGGTGTTAATATTATTTCTGTTCTGCGGTTTGCAGCTCTTGCTTCAGTGGTTTCGCCCGGGATTACAGGAAAATACTCGCTTCGTCCTGATGCGATTATTCTTGTTGGATTTACTTGTCCATCAACAGTCAAATAGCGCACAACCTCAGTTGCTCTTAACACACTTAAATCCCAATTGTCTTTAAATCTTGCCTGACTTGATACTTTTTGGTCGTCAGTATGCCCTTCGACTAGAACATTAATATCCGGTTGAGTATTCAGTACCTGAGCCAAACCCAGCAAGGCGTCTTGCCCACTTTTATCTATAGAGGTGCTTCCAGTCTTAAAAAGTAATTGGTTTGAAAGGGAAACGTAAACCTTGCCATCTTTTACAGAAACACTTAATCCTAAGTCTTTAAAACCAAGCAAAGCATTGTTTATAGTGTTTCGCAGAGCAGAAACAATAGAATCCCTTGCATTAAGTTTTTGCTGGATTTCCTGTATTTTCCGTTCGCGTATTTCTATATCATCTTGAAGTGCTTCCAATTGCTCAATATACTGCTGAGCTTCCTTAGAACTGCTTGATTTAAGAGATTGATAATTCTTATTTAAAGTTGCATAATCTTCTTCTAATTTTTCCTTCTGCTTGTTGATTTCAGAAATTTGCTTATATAAATTAGAAATTGTTTCGTTGTTCTTTGTTATAATTCTTTGTAAGGAGTCGCTGCTGGTCTGCAATGAATCTTTCCATTGCACCATTAGGTCGTATTTTCCTGTTGTAACACAAGATACAAGCAAAATACCTGTTAGTATTGAAAGAAAGATGATTTTATACATTTTTAACCTCTTTTTTAATTTAAAAAAATTTTAATTACCAAATTATTAGTTACAAATATAAATAATTTAATCATTATTGCTAAAAATTTCAGGATTCCAGACCGGAAAACAAATATCAGAACTCTTGGCCTCATAACGAAAATAAAAGAGTTAGAAGATTTGCCTAGTATAACTATTCATTGAAAAGCAAAAAATAATTTCTTGTCATTCTGAACGAAGTGAAGAATCTCAAACTCTGTGATAACAATGACTTGTGAGATTCTTCGCTACGCTTCAGAATGACAATTTTTAGAACTTCCCACGAAATTATTCTTTTAGAATTAAATCTCAGAAATCCTATATTTGTTATCGGTTCAGATACTCTGAAATTATAATTTCAACCTTTTTGTTAAAAAAAGCACTAAAAATTGTTAAAATATTTTTTTGTGTAAAAAAAACTATTTAAGTTTGTCATTTTAGTAAAAATTGAAAAAAAATTGGAGTAAAAATGGCAGAAAGAGAACAATGGGGTAGCCGTATAGGATTAATTTTAGCAATGGCTGGCAATGCAGTTGGTTTAGGTAATTTTTTACGATTCCCCGTCCAGGCAGCACAAAATGGCGGAGGCGCCTTTTTAGTTCCATATTTCATAGCATTTATATTAATTGCAATCCCTTTGATGTGGATTGAATGGGCAATAGGACGTAACGGAGGCAAATATAATCACGGAAGCTTGCCCGGTATGTTTGATGTATTATGGAAAAATCCATTGGCGAAATACCTTGGAGTAATCGGGCTTTTTGGTTCTACAATCATTTTAATATATTATTCTTATATTGTTTCCTGGACTCTCGGATTCAGTTTCTTTTCTCTTTTTAAAACATATTTTGGTTTAACAACCTTTGATGGTATGAGCAGTTTCCTTGGAAGTTACCAAGGAACAAGGGTCGGCTATTTTTCCAGTACATGGATTTGCTACATTTTCCTTTTAATAACATTTTTACTGAATTTTTGGATAATGAAGCGTGGAATATCGAAAGGAATAGAAATTCTAGCAAAAATCGCTCTTCCAGCTCTTTTTATTTTTGCATTTATTTTAGCAGTAAGAGTATTTACATTAGGAACACCAGACCCGGTAAACAACCCCGACTGGAGTGTGGCTGGCGGATTCGCATTTTTATGGAATCCTAATTTCAGTATGCTCGGTGATGCTAAAATTTGGCTTGCTGCTGCTGGTCAGGTCTTTTTTACATTAAGTGTTGGAATGGGAACCCTCCATGCTTATGCAAGTTATATAAAGCCAAAAGATGATGTGGTTTTAAGCGGGCTTGCAACCGCAAGTTTAAACGAATTTGCAGAAGTAATACTCGGAGCTGTAATTTCCATTCCTGTTGCTGTTGCTTTTTTTGGATTGGCTGTAACTCAAGAAGTTGCTGCTGGCGGTTCTTTTAATCTTGGCTTCGTTGCTATGCCAATTATTTTTCAAAAAATTCCACTTGGTGAATTCTTTGGTTTCTTCTGGTTCTTGCTCCTGTTCTTTGCCGGTATTACTTCAACTGTTGCAATGGCCCAACCACTGATTTCTTTTTTAGAAGAGCGGTTTAACATAAGTCATAATAAAGCAACAACATATATTGGTATTTTTACTTTCATTTGCCTGCACTTTGTGTTTTTCTTTTTCCAATTTGGTGTACTTGATGAAATGGATTATTGGGCTGGAACTTTTGTTCTTGTCGTTATTGCTCTGGTTGAAGTAGTGATTTTTGCTTGGATGTTTGGAATGGAAAAGGGCTGGAAAGAAATCAATATGGGAGCAGATATAAAAGTCCCAATCATTTTTAAACATATAATAAAATATGTTACTCCATTTTTCCTTTTAGTGATTTTGGTAAGTTGGACAGTTCAGGATGCAATTCCTATTCTTTTAATGGATAACATTTCCCCGGAAAGTGTTCCTTTTAGATGGGCAGCAAGAGTATTGATGATTCTTGTTTTTGTGTCGCTATGCTTTATGGTATTTCTTGCTTGGAAAAAAAATGATGTAAAATCATAATTATTTTTATTATATTAATTATTTATAAAAATGAAATTGTAATAAATAATGATAAATAATACTCCAAAATTAATTTTACCAGAAATTCCAAATCTTAATGATTTGGAAACTTACAAACTAAATGGCGGATACGAAAGCTATCGTAAAGCTTTAACATTAACTCCAGATGAAGTAACCAATCAGGTAAAAATGTCCGGCTTGCGGGGACGCGGTGGTGCTTGCTTCCCGACTGGTTTAAAATGGACTTTTATGCCGAAAAGCAAAGACAAGCCCAAATACCTCGCTGTAAATGGAGACGAATCCGAACCCGGCTCATTTAAAGACAGACAGATTTTTGAACTTAATCCTCATCAGTTAATTGAAGGAATATTAATTGCTGGTTACGCAATGGATTTGACTGCTGCCTATATTTATATTCGAGGAGAATATCATAAATGGGTTGATTTAATGAAAAAGGCATTGAATGATGCTTATGCTGCAGGGCTTGTTGGTAGCAAGATGAAAGAAACATTTAATCACCCTTATTCAATGGATATTCATATTCATAAAGGGGCTGGCGCTTATATCTGTGGCGAGGAAACCTCACTTATGACTTCTATCGAAGGAGACAGGGGATATCCTCGTGTTAAACCACCTTTCCCAGCTCAATTCGGACTTTGGGGTATGCCAACTACTGTCAATAACGTTGAAACAATAGCAACTGTCCCTATCATAATAAAAATGGGTGCCGAAGAATATGCTAAAATAGGCGAGCCAAAGCATCCAGGCACTTTACTTTTCGGTGTTAGCGGTCATATAAATAAACCCGGTGTTTATGAACTTCCTACCGGCACTTTGCTTACTGATATTATTTTCAATGTTTGCGAAGGAGTTCGCAATAATAAGAAAATCAAGGCAGTTATACCCGGCGGTTCTTCTATGCCTCCTCTTCGCGGCGATGAAATTGATGGAGTAAAGATGGACGAAGAATCGTTAAAACCTTATGGAACTCATATCGGTACTGGTGGCATTGTCGTTATGGACGAAGATACTGATATTATTAAAGTAACTCTGCGTATTGCTCATTTTTACCATCACGAAAGCTGCGGACAATGCACGCCCTGCCGTGAAGGAACAGGTTGGATGGAAAAAATATTAAAACGTATTGACAAAGGTGAAGCAACCTCGAAAGACCTTGATTTACTTGTTTCTGTTGCGAATAATATAGAAGCAAGAACGATTTGCGCGTTGGGAGATGCTGCTGCCTGGCCTGTTAGAGGTTTTGTTACAAAATTCCGTGAAGACTTTGAAAAGCGTGTGAAATCAGAACGCACTTATATTTCTCCTAATATTGTTCATGGTAAAAGGAATACTGCTGAAACTCTTTTAGAAAGTGCCTGATTTCTATTCTTAAAAAATTGATTATGATTTTAATATAAAGATATACAACACCTCTGAGGTGTTGGATATCTCAAGTAAAAGCTTTAGCAAAGTTAAGAAACTTTACGAAAGTTTCGTTACTTTCGTATAGTATGTAGTGTAAATTTAACTATGTCATTGGTAATCCCCCTAAAAAAATGAGAATTTTTTTTAAATAGTGATGACACAATTCTTAGCAAATTTTTGTGTGAAAGAATATGTAAAATAAGGTAATAAGGTTTATTAATTTTTGTGCTTTTTGCTACTAAGGTTTTCAAAAAAAATAAAGTTTTTATTTTTTTAGCAAAATTATTCTTTAACAAAGAAAATTTAAACTTTATTTTTATAATTAACTTTAGTAGAAAAATATTATTCTGTTGAAAAAACCTTATTAGCTTATTTTATATAGATTTAATAAATATAGTATTGAAATAATTAGCAGCGATGTCATTGGTTAACAAAGTCAAGAATCTCAAGTTCTGTGGAAGCAATGACTTGTTAGATTCCACGCTGCTATCGGGATGACAGTATATAGTGGTTTCATCTCCATTATAATAAAGCATTTGATTTATAAGGGGGGGGGCGAGATAACAATTTTTAGATTTTTCCTATATTCTTTGATTTTAAATGACTTTAAATAGTAATCGAATTACTATACTCACTCAAATCCAAAGCAAAAAAAATCTATGCTTTTTTCTATGATTATAATTTTTTATTAAACATATAAGGTTCTTTATGAAAAATTTCTTTACTGCAATTGTGATAACTATTTGCAGTGTTTTTAGTTTGTGGGCTAATAATTTAGCAGTTGGAATACCAACAAAAGTTGAACAAAATACAGCCGATAATTATGTGTATGTTCAGTTCGATATGAGTTGGGAAAACAGCTGGCGAGTAAGCTCCGCTCCTTACAATTACGATGGAGTATGGCTTTTTATCAAGTACAAAAAAGCAAGTGATGGGAACTGGTATCACGCCACTTTGAACGGTGCTGCAGAAAATCATAATACTGGCTCACAAGCCAGCAGGGCAACAATACAAATTTCTAATGGCAAAGCGGCATTGTATTATAGAAGCACAGACGGAACAGGAGCATTTGGTTCAAGCAATATTAAATTGCGCTGGGAATATGGATTAGATGGAATTGGAGATGATTTGAGTTCTGAGATACTTGATGTAAAAGTGTTTGCGATTGAAATGGTTTATGTTCCAGAAGCTGCTTTCTATGTGGGAAGTGGTGGAAATGAAGAGAACCATTTTAAAACTTATGGCGGAAATAACCCTTATCTTATTAGTTCTGAACTGGCTATTAATGTCGGGCAAACAAACGGATATTTATATTATCAAACTGGAAATTATTCCGGAGATGGAGCAGGTCCTATTCCAGCTTCTTACCCTAAAGGATATAATACTTTTTGGTGTATGAAGTATGAATTGACTCAAGAGCAATATGCTTTTTTTCTTAATACTTTAACATCAACCCAAAAAACCAACCGCTACTCTAATAATTTTAATTCAAAAAGATACTATATCAAAAATGTAAACGGTGTTTATGGTTGCGATGCCAATAATAATAATATATTGGACCAGGAAAATGACGGACAAAACATAGCCAGTAACTATATTAGTTATGCCGATGGTCTTGCTTATTCAGACTGGGCTTGTATGCGTCCAATGACCGAACTCGAATATGAAAAAGCATGCAGAGGAACACAAACCCCAATAATGGGAGAATTTGCCTGTGGAAGCTACTCAATTATGTATCCTCAAGGTATTCAAAATTCAAAGTATCCTAATGAATGTGCAAGCAATGCAGAAGCAAATTGCAATTACTGGGATTATTATGATGTTGGCGGACCAATGCGGGTTGGCTGTTTTGCTAAATCCAACACAAATCGTCAGGAATCCGGGGCATCTTATTATGGAATAATGGAACTAAGCGGTAATCTGTTCGAAAGAACAATAACAGTTGGAAGTGCAACTGGAAGAGCATTTACAGGAGTATTGGGCGACGGTGTATTAGATGCTAACGGTAATGCTAATA